>JAILRX010000029.1 GCA_024697985.1 Treponemataceae bacterium
TCTTTTTTGGTAAATATATCCTGATAGAACGGAAGCTGCCTTTCGTACTGCTTTTCAAGCCAGCCCTTGCATCTTGGATCCGAGCAGACCATTTCGCGGAGTTTGCTCTGGAAAAGCGAATCGAGGTCGCTTATGATTCGGCCATCAGTTCCCAAAAGCGAGCAGACCTTGAAGAAAACACCGAGCTCGTCCTTTCCACCCACATCGATGATGCCGGTTCCAGCAGAGCCCTTCGCGCCATCAATGTAAGGAAGCAGTTTGGTAAAAATCTGCTGGTCGGTGTAGCCTTCGACGAAAATCTGGTTGTCGCTGAAAAAGAACTGCTTGTGGTATGTATTGAAACGAGGCAAAAACTTTCGGAAAAGTTCGTAGTCCTCGTGGGTAAGTTCCTCGATAAAAGTCGGAGCCCTGTTGATGTGGCAGACGACGACACCAATCAAATCCTTTGGAAAACGCAGATCGATGAAAAACGGCGAGTGTGTAATCAGAAAGATGATTTTATCAGTGTTGTCCGTGACCTTTCGGATTTCGTTCATAAAAAACAGCTGAAACTGCGGATGAAGATGCAGTTCCGGCTCATCAACTATCAAAACGCCATCATCTTTTTGATAGAGCGCAATCAGAAGCTTGAGTATACCCTTAAGTCCATGACATTCCCTGTCCTTAAGGTCATATTCAAGATTCCAAGTTTTGTTCACAACCATCGGAACAAAGGTTCCGTCGTCCTTTTCCTCAAACCGGATGGATTTTGCAAACATATTTGAAAGCACGTCTTCGATTTTAGAGCGGATTTTTTCATCAGTTTTAAGAAGATGAAGGTCAGCGTCCGTTGCATCACGGTCGAGCTTCAGATAGTCGACTTCGTAGCCCTGCTTTTCAAACTGGCTCGCAATTTCCTGACTGAGGATGGTTTTACCGGATCCGTTAGGGCCGACAATGAGATTCAGCTTTTCCCAATTTTTTTTGTTAAAAACTGTTCGTCCCCAGAGAAATGGTATTTTAATTTTGGTTGGTACTTCTATTATCATATCTTTTACTTATGACTTATGGCAGCATCAATTGTTTGTGGAGCTGCTTGTGCACAGATATGTTTTTTTCCCAGTATTCACGTTTGATTTTATAAACGCTGAAAACCTGGTATGTAACATTTCCGTCCTCATCAAACAACTCAACTGTGTTTTCGCAAACCTGCTCCATTCCGTTCAGCCTTGCACCAAAAACCGTTGAGCCCAACGCCTTAGAAAATTTATCCATGGCCATCTTATCAACATTGAGTCGAGCAAGAGTTTTTACAGCCTCGACATCCTCACCTTCAGCTGCTCCATAAAAGATAACATCGTTTTCGTTTATTTTAAACTTTTTATATGCATATTTCTCGTTATTTTTAACAAAAAGTTCTGTTACCCATTTTGGAACTTCGTCCGGATCAATTTCAAAATCAACAGCCTGCTGAGCAAAAACTGAAGAAGCCACAAAAAGCAAAATAAGATAAAGTACGAATTTTTTGGAAATACTTCTTTTCATTTTTTCTCCCTAAAATAAGCAGCCTGCCAAAAACTGGCAGGCCACATAAAAATCATTCTACTGTAATTGATCTTAGATATTTATCAAATTCTTTTGCAAATTTGGTATCAACATCTTTTTTCTCGATGTTCGAAATGGCCTTGTTCTGAGCCCTCGAATAGTCGACGTCGCTTCCTCGGCCCTGCAGCGAAACTGGAAGAAGCTCCTCATCCAATCCGTTGTCCATCAGGCTGCCGGTAAGTGAATACTGGCATCTTGCGGTTTTTCCGTCCGTCGTAGTTGATGGCGTCAAGGAAACATCAACTGTAAGAGCATAGCGTTCTTTAGGATTTATCGAAGCTCTGAATCCGGCCTTTGTAATTACACCGGAAAAAGCTGCCCTGATTCGGCCGTCCACATCGCCGTTTATGACAACAGCAATCGGAATCTGTTTTGCAATATCGAGCGCCATTTTGTTGAGCTCTTTTGCAGATCGGCATTCTGGTCTGAGCGCGTTTGCAGCACCGGAATTGATTACGGTCAATCTTTCAAGATGCTTTTCGTTCATCGATGCAATTTCAGAAGCAAAGTCTACGCAGGCAAAATGTTCGAGGGAATATTCATCTTCGTAATCCATTCCCAAAAGCTCTTCGATGTGCTCGTTATTCTGTGAAATAAACTGCTTGTAGATGTCAGTTGCCTTTGGTTTATCCAAAACGGCAATGCAGTACCACAGGTTTTCTTTTGGTGAAAACCAAGCACCCTTGATTTCAACACCGATAAGGTTTTCAGCATCAACTTCGCGCGTTACATCCTGACTGATTGAAGAAACTTTTCCTGTAGAAACAAGTCCGTCTTTTTCAGCCTGAACCATTCGGCTTGAAGCCTTTGTATTCGACTTTACGTCCTGACTGAAGATTGATGCAATCAATGTGCAAGCCTTTACTTCAGCAGCTGAACGGTCTGCATCATATCCAACCTGTGCATAATAATTTGAACTTGGATAAACAGAAGCAGGTTCTGTAACCCAGTCCGGCATTGGAGTTGCCTTAACTTTTGCCTTTTTGGCGGCAAAAGCAAAGGATGCACAAAGCATTACGCACAAAATCAAACTAAAAATTTTCTTTGCAGTTCTAAATTTCATCTATCAATCCTAAATTTAGATTTTTTTCTTTGTATTCTTGTACAACTTTGTGATTTCATCATTTTCTGTACTGAAAACTACTCTGTGAGTCTGAAGGTCAATCATCTGAACAACAACATGATATGTTTTCTGAGTCTGCTTTTTGCCAACTTCAACTACTGTCTTTACTGAACCGTTGAGCATGAAGTCTGCACCAAGCTCTTCGTCCATTTCCTTTGCTGTATCAACTGATGCATGATCGCTCTGATATCGGAGTTCATCGTGGAGAATGTCTCTCTGGCTTCTGTCAGCGATAAATTCACAAACACCACTGTTGATGATTGCATTTTCGAGTTTCTTTTCTACGATTGATGTGTCGATTCGTTCGTTACTTTCGTTTTCGATTCTACCAATAATTACAACTGGAGCCCGGTCGTTATCTCGTTCAAAACGGTCGATTCGTGGAGAACGTACAACTTCATTGATGATGTCTGTGCATACAATTTTGATGTCATTTTCGTTCCAAAATTCTGCCAAATCTTTTGTATCATCTGTTCTTTTTACTGGAGCGGCAAAAACCAAACTAGCTACAAGAAAAGCGCTTACAATTGTGATTAATTTTTTCATTTATTCTTCCTAAATTGTGATTAATTTTTAAAACCAAAAAAAAGCCCGGCACGAAAACCGAGCTTTTTTTTCAAATCAACTAATTACTAGTTGTTCAATGTTGTTGCTGGAGCTACTGTAAGTGTAGAGCAAAGAGCTTCTGTTGTCTTCTGTCGGAGAAGATCAGCATATTTTGTATTGTCTTCTATATCTTCCATAGCTGATTGAATCTGCTTGTTGAACATTTCCTGATCACAGCAGTATACAACATAGTATGAATACTTAACGATCAAATCGTCAGCTGACTTAGCTTTTTTAAGACCTGGTTTTACAGTCTGTGTCTGAATCCAGAAAGAAGCTTTCTTTTCAAGACCATTGATTGTTACGTTCTTAAGAGAAGCAGCATACATATCGATAGCTTTCTGAACTTCTGTTTCATCAGCTTCTGTTCCCTTCATTGTAGCCTGGATTGACTGAGCAACCTGTCTTTCAATCTGACCTGCAACTTCTGTTTCAATTCGAACGAGGTCTGTCCAAGTCTGAAGGAATTCTTTGTTAGGTCCATCAGCTTCTACGATGAATGTTTTAACTCCACTCAAACCAAGTTCTTTTTCTACTTTAGCATTTTCACCTTCAACGAGAACTTCAACCCATCTAGGAATTTCTTTTCCAAGTGACTGTCCCTGATAGTCGATAATTACTGGTCTGTTAACAGCCATTTTAGCCTTTGGTCCTTTTTTAGCAGCAAAAACTGGGCATGCAATAACAGCGATCATCAAAGCAACTAAAGCAATCTTAATCTTTTTCATTTAATTTTTTCTCCTTTGAAAAAAAAAGTTATTAATCGTTAGCATCAGATAATTCCGATATACATAATATAAAGCATTTTTAGTCAAAAAACAAGAAATTACTAATTATTTTAAAAAAATATATAAGGCATTTTTAGAATTATTTAAGATTTTATAATATTTGACCGCGGGCGGTTAGTGATGCGCGGGCAATTTGTAGCGCGGGTCGTATTTAGCCAGGCGCACAATCTAGCTCAGCACAATCTAGCGCGCCCGCAAACCCCATCTAGCGCGCCCAATCTTCAAGGTCCAGTTCGAACGTCATCCGAGCTTTTGTTGTCGGGTGATCAAACTCCAGGTAATAGGCCTGAAGACAAAGCCTTTCGCCTTCTTCCTGTGTGCCATAAAGATTGTCGCCCACAATCGGAATTCCAAGCCCCTTCTCATGCGCACTGTGAAGCCTAAGCTGATGCGTCCTGCCAGTTTCAGGGATGAACTCAATTAAGGTCCGGCCGTTTTTTTCTTCCAGAACCTGATAGTCCGTTATGGCCATCTTGCCGTATTCCTCATCGTAAATCTGCATCGGACGGTTGTCTAAATCCACGCGCATCGGGAAACGAATCGTGCCGTTTTTTTTCGACGGCTCAAGCGTGCCGCGCAGCAAGGCCCGGTATTTTTTTACCACAGTTCGGTTTTGAAATTGAATCGAAAGGTCCCTCTGCGCCTGTGCAGTAAGGCCAAGCACCAAAAGTCCAGACGTGTCCATATCCAGCCGATGCGCGGTAGGCTGCTCGATGCAGGTCGGAACCAAAGTATGAACGCGTGTTGCAATGCTGTCTTTTTTTTCAGGACCACGCCCCGGAATCGAAAGAACACCGGAAGGTTTATCAACCACGATAATCTCCTCGTCGCGGTACAGGATGTTCAAGCCAAGCATTTTCGGAAGAATGATGCCGCATTTTTCATCGCAGGGCGGATAGTAACGGCCGTGCTTTTTTAAGAGAGAGGCTGGTTCTCGTCCATAGAAGAATTCTGCCATGCTTAATATTTTCAGATTATTCTTGTAGGCAAAGTTGATGAGTTTTGGAGCGCAGCAGTCGCCGGTTCCAGTCGGAATTGCGAAAATGTCTCCATTAAAAAGGTCATCGGCAATTGATTTGTAGGTTTCGATGTGGCCGTCAAAGCAGGCAAATTCGTACATGCCGTAAATGTTTTTCAGCGATTCGCGCGAAAGTTTTTTGCGCTCAGCTATCAGTGCAGTTGGTTCGGAACTGTCGCCAAACTGTTTGATTATTGCCGTAAGCGCCTTTATCCCGGGGTCCGCGCGACGGACTTCCTCGTTCCATTTTTCCACGTCGATGCACGGCGGCACGAAACCCGGCAAAATCCAGCGGCCTTCTCCTGCTAGCTGCCCGGAAAACGCGCGCAGCACGACCGTCCCGCCGCCGTCG
>JAILRX010000034.1 GCA_024697985.1 Treponemataceae bacterium
TTTGGTATTAAACTTTTCTTTGGCATTTTTGAACGCCTGCCTTGTTTCTGAAACAGAGCTTCTGTACCACCGGTAATATACTTCTTTCGCCATGCACAGATTGTTCCAGAATTTGTTATTCCAAAAACTAATGCTGTAGCTTGATCTGAAAGATGAAGCTCTTGCTGATAGTTTAACACTTTTAGCTTAAATTCTCCGCTAAAATGTCTAGTTGGTTCAGTAAATTTTTCACCTAGTTTATATTGAGCTACCCATTGTCGAACACAGGTCCTTGCAACGTTGTATTTGTTTGCAATTGTTCCTGTTCCTCCTTCTCCTGCTAAATATGCCTTTACAACTTTTATCTTGAACTCATTTGAGTATTTAGACATAAAAAATGCACCTCCTAAAATTGAACTTTATTTGTCCAACTTTAGGGGTGCACTTCACTTAATCACACGGCTTTTATTTTGGCAAAAAACAATTATTTGAACACGATTCGTGCGAACTTTTTCTTTCCGGCCCGCAAAATCATCTCACCGTCAGAATCAAGATTTGAAGAATTGATCACAGCTTTCGGATCTTTGATCTGAACGTCGTTTACACTAGCTCCGCCCTGTTCAACGAGTCGTCGGATGTCGCTGTTCGAACCGCCAAGTTTAGCTGTGGCAAACAGGTTGATGATTCCAACTCCGTTTTCAATCATTGATTTTTCAAGCTCAACTGTAGGCATGCTTGATTTGTCTCCGCTTCCGCTGAATGCAGCCTTTGCGCCTTCAAGAGCCTTGTCAGCTTCTTCTTTTCCGTGAATTTCTTTGGTAACTTCGTATGCAAGTCTTTCCTTTGCCTTGTTGATGTCACCGCTGCAGATTTCGTCAATTTCAGAAATTGGCAGGAATGTGAAAAGCAGCATGAACTTTCGAACGTCCTGGTCTGCAACATTTCGCCAGTACTGAAAGAATTCGAATACAGGTGTCATTTCCTTGTCGAGGAAGAGTGCGCCTTTTTCTGTCTTACCCATTTTCTTTCCGTCACTTCTTGTGATGAGAGGGAAGGTAAGGCCGAATACCTGATGTTTTTCGTTGAGTTCGGCTGTTCCTCCAAGCTTTCTGTGAATCAAATCAACTCCGGCCGTGATGTTTCCCCACTGGTCGTCTCCACCAATCTGGAGGCTGCATCCGTGTCGCTGGTAAAGCATCAAAAAGTCATAAGCCTGCAAAAGCTGATAATTGAATTCGATGAAAGAAAGTCCTCTTTCAAGTCTCTGTTTATATGCTTCGAAAGTAAGCATCTTGTTTACGCTGAAGCATGAACCAATGTCGCGCAAAAAGTCGATGTAGTTGAGGTCTGCAAGCCAGAACTTGTTGTTGTCTGAAAATGCGGTTTTTCCGTCGAATCCTACGAATTTATCAAGCTGAGCCTTGATTCTTTCAACATTTGCATCAATCTGCTCGTAGGTGATCATTTTTCGCATTTCGGTCTTGCCGCTCGGATCTCCGATTCTGGCTGTTCCACCACCGATAAGTGCGATACCGTGATGTCCGTATTCCCTTAAATGTCTGAGTGCGAAAAATGGCACCATGTGTCCGATGTGAAGGCTTGGTCCTGTCGGGTCGCATCCAACATAAAAAGTGATTGGACCTTCATCCATCTTTGCTGAAAGTTTTTCGATATCAGTACACTGAGCGAAAAAACCTCTATCCATTAAAGTCTGTAAAGCCTGATTCATTTTATTTATCTCCTGATAGATTTATTTGATTATACAAAATCAGCTGATATTGAGCAAGTTGGCGAAAAATCCCAAAAATAAGTAACTTGTCATAAATTTCATTATTCTTGCAAAAAGCAAGTTTCTGGTGATATAATTTAAAAGTAAAAAATATTTGGGGCAGATTTATGCCACGAATAAAAATAGGAGAAGATTAAATGGCTTCAAAAAAATCAGTTGGTACTCTTATCATTACTTTCGCATTGGCAGTCTTGCTGATCGTAATGGGAACTCAGGTACTTAGTTCTTCGGGAAATGCATCAAGCGGTTTCGGAAAACGACTTTCAGCAGGAATTACAGCAATGATCAATGGTGATGAGATTTCATCTTCTGTTCAGTATCTTTTCAGAGAAAACAGAAATAATGATTTGGTAAATGCCATAATTATTATCATTGGAATCCTTGAGATTTGTGCTGGTGCACTTGTTCTCATCAACTTTTTCCTTCCAATCAAATTGCATACAGTAAAAAGCCTTTTGATGTGGATTGTATTCGGATTGTGGTGTCTCGTTATCGCAGTTGTTGATGTATTGGGAAATAACGGTATCCTCGGTGATGCTTTCAAAAACAGTACACACGTACTTGCATGGCTTAAAGGTTTGTGCATACATCTTATTATTCTTGGTTCTATCCTTGTAGCAAAGAATAATTAAAAATAAAGGAAATATATTTTTAGGAGAAAAAAAATGGCAAAAAAAAGCAAAGTTTCATTGAACTTTATCTTTTTAATTGGAATGGCTCTCATTATCGTTGGATTCTGCGTACCATTGTTCTTCGTTAAAATGCCTGGTGGAAACATTAAAGCAGGAAACACAATCGGATTTGATCTTATCAATTTCGACAGAGACTCTATGTTTTCTCTTGGTGCATTGTTGATTTTCCTCGGTGGATGTCTTGGCGCAGTAATCGAATTGGTTAGTGCTTGCGTAAAAAAGATTAAGCCTTCTTTGAAAATCATCCTTGAGCTCGTATGTGTTGTTGTAAGCATCGTTGGCGGATTGATCATTTTCTTCAAATTCAACGACAATAATCTTACAAAATTCATCGGTAAAGGTTTCTTCAAGCATGCTTTTGTAGGAATCTACATGATTATCGCAGGTTGGGTTGTAGGTCTTCTTGGCTGTTTCATCAAGAAATAGTTTGGATCAAAACTTAATCGCATAATCAGCGTAAAAAAATAAACCCGATTTCAGTTCGCTTGAATTGAATCGGGCTTTTTTTTGCTTTTTGCAATTTTTGCGGCCCACACACGACTCGAACGTGCCACCTTCTCCTTAGGAGGGAGACGCTCTATCCAGATGAGCTAGTGGACCATAGCAATAGACTACTAAAAAAAACGGATGTTTTCAAGGGCGTAGCCTAAAGCTCTTTATTCTGACTTGTCCTTTTTAAAATGAAGTTCCTTCATTCCTTCGACTTCTTCGCACACTTTCTGCAGTGAGCAGGTGTTGCAGTCCATCAAGGATGAACTCATGATGTGGTCGATGGTTTTTGTTATGTCATCGCTTCGTTTTATCAGGGATGCAAGTTTTTCGTAAGGAAAATCCTTGAGGTTGATGAAGATGACCTTTGCACTCAAAACCTTAGGATCTTTGTGAAGCGAATTGAGCATCAGTGTTCCCACATCGGAAAAACTGATGTTCTTTTGGATTGCCTCTTTGCTGACTCTTACGCTTTCCCTGTTCTGAAGGGATGAAACGCGCGTCATAAAACCGTCCGGATTTACGTGATAGCGCACGTATTCGAGGTTCTTGATGGCCTTGTAAAGCTTTTCGCCTTCGCCCATAGAATCTTCGTCTACGCGGCAGAACGTAAGCCTTGCGTAAGGAAGCTCTCCTGAAATTTCAGTTAGATCAGTTCCGTAAAGGACAATGCTGTCTTTTTGAATAAAATCAGCATTTGAAGTTACGGCTGTTCCACCAAGGGCTGGAAACTGACTTTCGTTACCACCAAGTTCAAAGGCCATGTCGGTTCTTAAAACCATGTTTTTTTTGCCCGAATCAGGCCAGAGTGTTTCTTTTATTTCCAATTCCTGACCCTGAAAATCTTTGAGCAAGTTTTCAAGGTCCAGGATAACGTCGTCGTAGAGTTTCATTACAGGTGCTGGTCTCTCTTGATTTTGTCGTAATGCTTGATGAAAATCGGTTCAAGAGCTGATGTAAGTTTCATATCCAGATTGAAAATATAAATTCCAAAGGTCATTCCAAAAAGGATGATGAAGGCTCCGACCAAAGTCAAAAGAATTCCTGCCCAGACAGGAAGTCCCATTCCGATAAATAAAACCCAAGTTAAAACAATTAAAGCTGTTCCAATAACCATATTTAATCTCCTGAATTCAACATCAATCTCTGTACTTTTTGCGTGCAAATTCGGCTGCACCCAAAGCACCCATCAACTGCGGGTCGATCGGAAGGTCGATGACCTTGAGGTTCAAGACTCTCTCGATTGCTTCTTTCAAGCCGGCGTTCTTTGCACATCCGCCTGTAAGCGTGATTTTATCAACGGCACCTGCTTTTTTAGCCATAACGAAGCATCGTTTTGCAACTGAAAGTTCGATTCCGGCAGCAATTTCGTCCATCGGTTTTCCTTCACCGACAAGGGAAATTACTTCTGATTCTGCGAATACCGTGCACTGTGCGGTAATCGGAATTACGTTTTTAGCCTGAAGTGAAAGCCTTGAAAAATCGGACAAATCCATTTCGAAGGCTCTGGCCATTGCCTCAAAGAACCGGCCTGTTCCTGCTGCACATTTATCGTTCATGGCAAAGTTAAGGACTGTTCCGTCCTCGTCGATTGCGATACCCTTGACGTCCTGTCCACCAATATCGATGATGGCCTTTACGCTCGGGTCTGCAACGTGAACGCCCATTGCGTGGCAGCTGATTTCTGAAATGTTTTCATCAGCAAATGGAACCTTGTTTCGTCCGTATCCGGTTCCAACCATGTAGGCAATGTCTTCCTGGCTTTTAAGGTCTGGAACCTGTTCGATTGCCTGCTTGATAGATTCTTCGCAGCTCAAAACAGCATTGATTCGGCTTCTTAAAGTGACGTTGGCAACCATCTTTCCGTTTTCATCGATGATTACACATTTAGTATAGGTACTTCCTGAATCACATCCTGCAAAATATTTCATAAATTTTATGTCTCCTTAAACGCGGCATGGAAGCCGCCTATTTTTGCTACAATAAAAGCTGCGAGTTTCAACTTGTTGAAACTCGTCATTAAAATTTGGCATGGATGCCAAATTTTGATATTTACCATGATTTTTCATCCGGAAGAATTTCCAGTGTCGGATCGACAGGTTCTTCCTGCATGATTGTCCTCATGTATTTGTTAATCTGGTCTCGGACGCCCTGTCGTGAAATTACACGCGGGTCAAAAAGGTCGTGCTGAACCCAGATAAGTTTTATTCCCTTTTCGCGGGCTTTCTGTTCGAAAAGTCCGTGCATACCGTCCAAAGCCTTACAGCTGATGTGTTCCCAAAGAATTACCATATCGGCATTGAACTCTTCGGTGAATTCCCAAAGCTCGTCGAGCAATACCTTGTAACCACCGTGGGTTCTGTTTCGCATGATCATGTTTTCTGTAAGCCATGCCATATCGTAAATTGCCTTTTCTCGGTTTTCAGGTGTATCGGTTTCTGCAAGAACTCGTGTAGAAACCATAGAAAGCATATCAGTAAGAGGGTAGATTCCCCAGCAGTTCTGAAGCCAGAGCAAAAAGTCAAAATAGAAGTGTGACTGTACACCCCAGATTATGGCTCTGTGTCGGCATTCTTTTGTAGGTCTGAGCTGTTTTTTGTATGCTTCCTGAGCAAGCTGTGTGATCTTTCGGTCTGCTTCTACGAAGGCCGGAATTTTTCCACAGATTGCCATGTAGTTTGTTTCAGTGTAAAGGGCAAGGTTTGAACCAAAAACCTGAGGATAGTCGGTTTTGTTCATATCAAGCCATTCCTGTCTGTGTCTTGTCGATTCGTTTACACGAGCAGCACATTCGAAATAGAATTTCCAGTCCCATTTGTGTCCTGTGTTCTTTTCGATAAATGCGATACAGTTCCTGATTTCCTGAGCTGCATATTCCTGAACATCGTCTTCGCGGTGTCGTAAAGGGGCTGCAAGCTGGAAGCAAGGAATTCCGTCTTCGAGTTCGAGTCGTTTTGAAATGACACCGTTTCCCATCAAGGAACCGTCGCAGGTCGTATTGCACTGAACGGCACATTTTCCCATGATCGGAAGGTCGTCATCAATTGAAGCACCTGCTTCTGCTTCCGGCATCGGGCAGACATCGGCAGCAAGTCCGAATTCCTGTGCAACGTCGATGTAGTGGCAGGCAGCCATCTGGTTAAGAAGTACGCTGACGTAAATTGAAGGAGTTTCTCGGCTCAAGCATTTCAAGTTCGGGAATCCCATCATGAAGGTTGTCATTTCGTTTTCATCAACCAAAACGATCTTGTCGTTGAGTTTTTTGTTGTTTCCGATTCGTCTGTCAGCCTTGAAGATGTTGTCCAAAAGCTTGCAGACATCGTCCATGATAAGGTCCAATTCTGTGTGGCAGATTCTTAGATATGGTCCTCGAAGGCCGACTGTGTGTCGGTCCAGCATCATTGGAGCTGCAAGGAAGTTTGCCATCCATCGGTAGCGGAACATGGCCTTAATGTTTCTTGGCTTGATGATGAATTTTCCCATCATTACAAGAACCTTAAGCCAGCACGAATAGTCGTAAAGGGTGTCTTTCAAGCCCTTCCATTCTCGTCTTTTTCTGACTTTTCCAGTTGTATAGAGGTTTCCAAGGTTTTTACCACCAAATTCTTTGCCCATTATTTGTTTCCTCCATTGATTTTCTTGATTTCGATTGATTCGACAAATGCCTGAACACGAGTTTTCATCTGTCCAGAATTTCCGATTGCATAAGGTCGGTCAACGCTAAGAACCGGATAACCGACTTCGTCCCTCAAGACCTTTGTTCCGACCATTCTTTCGTATGCCCAAGGATCGCAGAATTTCATCTGCTGATAGATGATTCCGTCTGCCTTGTATTCTTTTGCGATTGAATCAACGTATTTTCGTCTCGCCTGGATTTTGTCCTGGTTCATATAGCGAGGGCACTGTCCCCGGTTGATGTAGGCTTTACAAACCTGGGTGAGGGCATCTTCAGTGTCGTTAAGCTCGATGATGTCTCGGCCCGGCAATGAACCGTAGCAGAATCTGTCGGCACAAACGTAGGCACCGCATTCTTCGATAAGCTTTACTACATCAACGTCATCAATTTCTGAACCAACCAGAACGATTCGAGCACGGAACTTGTTCTTTTCATCCGGCTTTCGTGTCTTAAGCTCCTCGAGGGTTTCTTCCAAAAGAGGAATAAGCTTTTCTTTTGGTGCGACATAGGTTGCCATCGTGATGATGTGATATTCGTAGCCTGTAATTCTAGGATTGTCTTCTTTTCGGAAGTCTCCGATCTGACGGATCAAAGTACAGACCTTGTTGTGCTGTTCAACAGCCTTTCGGATTGCAGCATCTGATATATCAATTCCAAAATTTTTATTCAAAGGGTTCAGAATATGATTCTGGCACTGAAGGACGTAAAGATTGAGTCCGTTTTCATCGCATTTCATCGGAATTTCCATGTAGTCGAAAAAGTAATTGTCCTTTTTCATGACTTTAAGAAGTTCCATGTTTTCAACGCATCGGTTGATCATTGAACATCCGTCCGGTGCGATCATGCAGTCCGTGTAGCCGTAGCCGCCTTCAATGGCTCTTTCCAAAAGAGCCCTTGTGTACTCGCACAAAAAGCTTGTAAGGTAGTAGGTTCCCATTTCCATTGAGCCTGTCTTCGGCGCTCTGATTCGAACCGAAAAACAGCCTGGAAGATTCAAGAGAGGTTCCGGCACATTTTCACAAACGGTTGCAACACATTTCAGCCCTTCTTCCTGAGCCTTTCGAACAAGATCGTTGTTGGCTTCATCGAGAAGTTTTTCAAAATAGTATAAATGTTTTAAATCCTTCATCTGTTCCCCTTTGTCTTTGATGTTTCATTTTATATTTTCTTGTTTTTAGTTAGATGATTTCAATTTTCTGGAGTGCTTCCTGTACGCCCTTGACGATGGATGCCTCATCAGAAAGATAGAACACGTTTTCGCCCTTCAAATCAAATTCTGCAAGATTTGAATCTGACGGGATGTAGGCTAGAACAGGAATTCCGCCCGTATCCATGATGTCCTTTACATTCTGACTTACCTTGCCGTTGTCGCCTGGAAGTCGGTTGGCAATTACGCCGATTTTTTCGTACATGACAAGCTCATCAGCAACTTTTTTGATTGTCTGAATTACCTGGCATCCTTTTTTGCTTGAATCCGTAATCAAAAGCAGGTGCGAGACTTTTTCCATTACGCGCCTGTTGATCTGTTCGATTCCGGCTTCTCCGTCGATTACGACGTAGTCAAAGTTTTCAGACAGAATGCTGATTACTTCTTTAAGATAAGAATTGATTCTGCAATAACAGCCGGCGCTTTCCGGTCGACCGATTGCGATAAAACTGAATCCGTCCTGTTCGCTCAAGGCATCGAAAATTCTGTAACGGGCTTCACCTAAAAGTTCCATGGCACTTTTAGTATCTCCGTCCTCAACGCTTGAAACTACGGCTTTCCTGATATCATCGACGGTGGTTTTAACCTCAATTCCGAGGGCTGTCGAAAGTCCTACGGCAGGGTCTGCGTCGATTGCAAGAATTTTTTTGTCTGGATGAAATTTTGTAAGCAGTTTTACCATGACTGCTGAAATGGACGTCTTTCCGACGCCGCCTTTTCCAGCTACTGCGATAATTTTTGGCTTCATATATCTAGTCCCTTCTCTAGATATTGTACAATGTGTTTTGTAAACTGTCTAATTAATTTTTACAATTGACCGCCCCAAGGGATGTTTTGCATTCTGGCGATGCTTTTGTAGTCTTCTTCGGTAGAGCCTTCAGGAAATCCTGTGACAAAAAAGGTTTTGTTTTCGATTCCTTCTGGAAGTTCGCCTGAAATCTTCCCGCGCATTTTCAAAGCCTGTCTTACTACTCCGTCCCTGGAATCAATTACCTGAATTTCAGGTCCTGCAAGTTTTTGAATCTGTGGGGAAACATGGATGAAATGGGTGCAGCCAAGGATGATTGTGTCGCAGTCATTTTCCTTGAAAAACTCGACGGCATTCCTGCAGGCATTAAGTTTGTCTTCTTCGTTCGGGTTTGTAAGGTTGTGCTCGATAAAGCTGATGAGTCTTCCGTCTCCCCGCGAAAATACTGCGCAGTCCGAGGCAAAGTCCTTTATAAGCCTTGCAGTGTAAGGTGAACTTACCGAGCGCTGGGTTGCAAGGAGACCGATTCTCTTGTTCTTTGTGACTTTTGCGGCAAGTTTGATGGCAGGTACTGTCCCGATGAAAGGAATTGGAAAGTTCTCTCGCATTTCTTTCAGGGCCGTTACGCTCATCGTGTTGCAGGCGACGACTATCACCTTTGGATTGAAGCGTTCGATTATGGTCTTGCAAAGCGCAAGTGAACATTCCGTAACCTGCTTTCTTGTCTTTTCGCCATAAGGGAAGTTTTTTGCATCGGCAACGTAAATGCAGGAAGAGGAAGGATAGTGTTCGGTCAGGTATTTCATGTATGGCAATCCGCCAGTTCCCGAATCAATAAAGGCAAAATCAACGCTCATGAGTTAATACTAAATCATTTGACTATTTTTTTGCAATGACTTACGATAATAATAATGTTTACAGTAAACAAATGCCTTTGTCCGGATTGTAACGATTCGGCTCTTTCTACAATTGATTTTGAAAACGATACCATAAAGGATTCTCCAGGTTACTGCATCAATCATGCACCGAATGTGCAGGAAGTCACTGAAAACATCATCAAATATGTTGAAACCCACGAAAAAATCATCGGTTTGAATGCAACAGGAATCAATTTTGAAAACATGGATTTTTCCAATAAGAAATTTTACGGCTGCAGTTTTCAGCATTGTACATTTTTGAACATTCAGGCACCGGAAGCCAGATTTCGTGTGAGTTTCTTTGACTTTTCAGTTTTTTCTGACTGCAATCTTCAGTCCTCGAACATTCAGTTTTCGTCTTTTGCAGGATCTACTTTTTCACACGTGATTTTTACAGGCTCAGATCTTGTTCACGCAAACTTCTGCGGAATTTCAGCCTATCAGTCTTCATTTGACGATGCGGATTTATATAACTCACGATTCATCGATTCAACCTTGAATTGTGTTTCATTCAGAAACTGCAACCTCAAGAATGCCAACTTTATGAATACAAGCCGAAAGGACGTTTCCTTCAAGCTTTCGAATACCAGAAGTGCAGTTTTCTCACCGGAAGAAAATATTTCAGAAAATGATGAAGGGGAGGTATAGTCAATGAAAGTCTATTTTCATATGGCAATTGAAGGCTTTTCGAACTGTTACGTTGTCGTAAATGAGGAAACCCGTGAAGCCATCATCATTGATCCGGGCAAGCTTTCTCACGAAATGATTGAGAACATCGAAAATGAAAACTACATCCTTTCAGGCGTCCTGATAACCCATAATCATCCAAGCCATGTTCGTGGACTCAAGACTTTGTGCAAGATTTACTCTCCGATCATTTATGCAAGTGATTATGATATTGCAGGTGAAGATACCTATCTTTTGAAGGATGACGGCACGTTTAACGTCGCAGGTTTTGACATAAACTATTATTCGGTTCCGGGACATACGCCAGACTCGCTTGTTTACGAAATCGGGCAGCTGCTTTTTACAGGTGATACGCTTTCTGCCTGCATGATTGGTACGACTTCAAGCCATTATTCAAAGATGCTTTTGGCTTCCAACCTTCAGGCAAAATTGGCTTGCCGTCAGACTGATCTCTTCATCATGCCGGGACATGGACCGCCTTCTACGCTGGCCGCCGAAAAAAAATTCAACATGACATTTGGAAACGCCAGAAACTAGTCTTTGTAGGCGCTGACTTTCCAGGTTCTTCCGTTATTGAATCCCCATTTCTCGTAGATGAATTTATCGATTTCTGTCGCTGCTTCAACCAGGCCTTCTGCCCTTGTCTCCTGAATGTATTGTGCAAGTTCAGGATGGTTTTGGTTGATGTAATAGCGTTTTGCAATTTTATCGCTGAAATACTCTTCGCAGCTTGCAAGATTCTGCTGCAAAAGATAGGCCATGAATTCGTTTTTCAAAAGATATTCATCTTCAATATTGTAATTCAATGAAGGTGTGTCGGTAAAATAGGCCTTGAGGAATTCGATTGATTCGGGGTCAGTTCTGTCGAAAAGCTCGTAAATGAAACGGCGGAGTTCAGGCGTCGTAAAAAACACTCCGTGCATTCCTTCATGGCAGATAAAAGTTGTCCTGAGGTAAAGAGGTGATTCCTGGGATACCGAAATCAAGGCGCCTTTTCCTGCTATAATTGAATTTCCGCTTTTAATGATGATTTTATTTTCGAGAAGGATTTGCTTGAGCAGCAGTTCCCGCTCGTTAAGCGGAAAGGACTGGATTTCTGCCTGATCAAAAAACTGGGCAAGACTTTCCGCCTTGTAGTCGTGGGCATTGTAGCCGTGAACGCCTTCCAGTTCTTCGTCGCTTACGAACGTCCCGATTGATTCAGTCTTTTCTACAAAAAAGGCGAGTCGTTTTAGAAAATCATCCTGGATTTTGTAATTGGCAAAATCAAAAATTAAAACCTTTGGAAATTCAGCCCATTCGAAAAGTTCAAAATCCTTCTGCCTCCAGTTTTCACGTGGCCAGGTTTGAATGAGACCTGCATCAATTTTTATCGGGCGGAGTGAGTTTTCTTCTTCTTCCTTTGATTTTTGATTTCCAAGATCAAAGACTACCGCATCAACTTTATCAGGATTTTTCGTGAAGTTAAGTTCTTTGATTTCATCCGTAAAAAGTCGGGTATCTATGGTTTTGTTGTGCAATTCTTTTTCGGCATAGAGGACGATAGTTTTTTCTGCAAGAGTGCATTTTACCCTCGTGTCTTCGATTGAGCCCCATGGAAGAAGTGTATTGCTGAGAGCGAAATAGATTCGTGCAAAGTTTTTTTCTGAATCAAAAAGGCGGCTTCCAAGATTGAACTGTGAATTCTGGGCTTCTTCCTTTGTCGAAGGGATTTTTCCGCCCTTTTCGTTGAATGCAAACCAGGGATTTTCCTGAGTAAAGCTCCATCCGGTTTTTGCACCGACAATCTGTACGGAATGAATCGTAAGGTTTTTTGTCGAGCTGATGATGAAGCCTGCTGCATTCCCCGATTTTTTTTCCGGGAGCATAAGGCCGACCGTCAAAAACTGAGGGCAGGTTCCGTAAACGGAATTTTTCTGCTTGATTTTAGAAACTTTTTTATTCAGGTCTGATGACTGAAGAATTGAAAACTCAATTTCACCAGAATCTTCAACTTCAAGCTGAAGGAGAAGTGAAAGCAGTTCTGAGCTTTCTGAAATATAGTTTTGAGTCTGCTCGCCGAATTTGTAGGCAAGAATTTCTTTTTTAGATTTTGTTTTTATCCTGTTTGATTTTGAATTTTGATTCAAGGCGTAAAGATTTTCGCTTTGACCGTCAAAAGAAATCGTGAATTCAGAGGGAACATCTTCATCACAGGAAATGATAAGAGAAGTTGACATAAAAAGGAGCAATAGAAGTACAATCTTGAAAAATACTTTTCTTTTCATATTATCATACTACATTCTTTGAACTAAAAATGCTATACTTTGGTCATGCAAGGCATTTTTTTTATACCACATCACAATCTTTTGCATGAACTGAAAGTTGCTTCCAAAAATTTTTCTGGAATGAAACCTTTGTTTTCAGATTTTGCTCTTCTCAAAGGGGAGTTTGATTCAGCAAAGGATGCAAAACTTGCCTTTGAAAAATCCGGCAAATTGATTGAGCTTGGTCCTGTAGAAAAATGCGGTTCGATCTATTATTGCCCGCTGATTCATCCTTGTTTAGCCGGATGTGAAAAGAGTGAAAGCCTTTTCATCCCTTTGTACAATGCGTTTTGCTTTGCTTCCGAGCCTTTTACGGAACCGAGGACAATCCGAGTGTTCCAGGTGGCGGACGGAACTTTTGAAGAAAAACTGATGGACGGAGCTTCATCAATATTATTGAATACAGAAAAAAAACTGTGGGTTAAGATAAAATGAAAAAACAGACTAAAAAACGAATCCTTATTGCGCTTTGCGTCATCCTCGTATTCCTGCTTGCCTTCATGGCATACGAATATTACGTGGAATATCAGAGTGGAATTATAAGGGAAGATTTTACAGGTGAAGTTCAGTCTTCTGACGGAATGCTAGAAGACGGACAGGATTCACCATCAGCAAACGTTTTTCAAAGCGACATCTTAAATGGTGATGATGAACTTCCAGTCTGCAGCGGAAATGAATTTGGAAAGACCCACGAAATCATCCGCCACAAAAATTACACTCTTTGCTATTGCGAAAAATTCGAGCAGAGCGAATGGGTTGCCTATCAGCTGACCTCTTCCGAGCTTGAAAAAGTTTCATCCCGAAAAAACAATTTTCATGTAGACCCTGCTGTTTCTACTGGAAGCGCAACTCCTGCCGACTACAAGGGCTCGGGCTATGACAGAGGGCATCTTGCTCCTGCTGCCGACATGTCTTTCAGCGAGGAAGCCATGGACGAATCTTTTTTCATGAGCAACATGAGTCCTCAGCTTCCGCTTTTGAACAGGGGACTTTGGCTTGAAATGGAAAAAATTGAGCGTGGATGGGCTGAAAAATACGGTGCCGTCTATATAGTTTCAGGTCCGGTCTTGAACAGCGACTCCTTTCCGACGATTGGCGAAAACAATGTTGCCGTTCCGGACTATTTCTATAAAATTCTTGTTGCCTTTGATGCGTCTTCCAGCAAGTACGTCTGGATTGCCTACCTTGCACCGAACAAAACTGAAAGCAGGGAGCCTTCAGAATTTGTCAGCACGGTTTCCCACGTCGAAGAACTTACCGGAATCGATTTTTTTCCAAAGCTGAACGGAATCGTCGAGTAGGGCTGGGGCGCTCGACTTTCCCGATAGAACACGCCGTCTGATCCCTATTTTTCTCGAGCCGCCTTGATTATCGCTTCGACCTGGTCGCGTTTTTCATAGAGCACGCAGCCGCCTTCGTGGTCATCCTTCAGGACGTCGCCGCTTCTGAGCGCTACGAAAAGGTCCGAATTTACGGCCTTCCTCAAACCCATGTCGCGTACGTTGCTGTCTGAATATGGCGAGAACGGACAAGGTTCTGCTCCACCGTGCGAGTTGATGTGGAAGAATCCTCGGCCGGCTGCGATACATCCGCCGGAGCTTTTTTCATCACCTGGGAACGAAATGAAAACGACTTCCGGGAAATCCTTTCTTAAGCGTTCAATTTCTTTTCTAAGATATTCTCTGTCTTCTTCCCCTGGGGCCAGATGTTTGCTGTCTTCAGTTACAGGAACGAATTCTACGAAGATTACGGCCTTGCATCCGCGTTTTGAAAGGCTTGAGATGAATTCATCAGATGAAACTTCCTTGATGTTTTCGGTCGTGAGCGTAACCGAAGCTCCGTAAATCAGGCCACGTCTGTTAAGTTCATCCATGTTGGAAATCAACTTGTCGTAAATGCCTTCTCCACGTCTTTTATCAGTTACTTCCTTGTTACCTTCTATGCTCATTATTGGAACGAGGTTTCTGCAGTCGTCAAAAAGCTGGAAATATTTTTCGTCCATGAAAGTTCCGTTCGTAAAGATCGGGAACATGATGTTCTGGGTTTTGCCAGCGCTTTCAATTACGTCACGGCGGATTAAAGGTTCTCCACCTGCAAGAAGAATAAAGCTTACGCCGATGTCATCAGCTTCGTCGAAAATCTTCTGCCATTCTTCGCCAGAAAGCTGTTTTACAGGAGCCGAATCAACTGTAGCGTGGTTGCATCTTGAATAGCATCCGGCACAGTGCAGGTTGCAGCTTGA
>JAILRX010000059.1 GCA_024697985.1 Treponemataceae bacterium
GCTAGTTACGATGGCGCCTAATAAGCGCCATTTTTTATGCTGATACACAGGAGTAAACATGGCTAAAAAAACATTTCCGCTTTCCAAGAATGAACTGGAAGCTTTGACAAAACAGTATCCGACACCTTTCTATCTTTACGACGAAAAGGCCATCCGCGAAAACATGGAGCGCTTTACAAAGGCTTTTTCGATTTTTCCTGAATTCAGGGAGCATTTTGCAGTAAAAGCTCTTCCTAATCCTTATATCCTTAAAGTTCTTGCAGAACTTGGCTGCGGTACTGACTGTTCGAGCCTTCCAGAACTTATCCTTTCTGAAAAGGCTGGAATCAAGGGCGAACTTGTCATGTTCACTTCAAATGAAACTCCTGCAAGTGAATATAAATATGCTTTTGAGCGAAACAACATCATCAACCTTGATGATATCACTCATATTGACTACCTTGAAAAGAATTTGGGAAAACTTCCTGAACTCATCTGTTTCAGATACAATCCGGGGCCTTTGAAGAAGGGTGGAGTAAACGCCATCATCGGAAAGCCTGAAGAAGCAAAATACGGCCTTACACGCGACCAGATTTTCGAAGCTTACAGAATCTGCAAGGAAAAAGGCTGCAAGAGATTCGGACTTCATACAATGGTTGCTTCGAACGAGCTTAATCCTGATTCTTTTGTTGAAACAGCAAGAATTCTTTTTGAACTTGCCGTTGAACTTAAGGAAAAACTGGACATCAACCTTGAATTCATCGATATGGGTGGCGGACTTGGAATTCCTTATAAACCGGATCAGGTAGCAGTTGATTACGACGAAGTTGCTAAAAAAATGAGGGTAGAATACGACCGCCTCATCGTACCGGCCGGAATCGATCCTCTTAGAATCTGCTGGGAATGCGGACGACCTATCACCGGACCTTACGGCTGGCTTGTAACTCGTGCAATCCATGAAAAGCATATCTATAAAGAATATATCGGAGTTGATGCTTCGATGGCAGACCTTATGAGGCCTGGTATGTACGGGGCTTATCATCACGTAAGCGTTGCCGGAAAAGAAAATGCAGAATGCGACCACGTTTATGATGTAGTCGGTTCACTTTGCGAAAACTGCGATAAGTTCTGCGTTGACCGAAAACTTCCTAAAATTGATGTGGGTGATCTGGTTATCGTGCACGATGCAGGCGCACACGGAAGGGCCATGGGCTTCAATTACAATGCAAAGCTTAGATGCGGCGAACTTTTGCTTCGTTGCGACGGTTCTGTAAAGGAAATCCGACGACGCGAGACAATCGATGATTATTTTGCGACATTGGATTTTGAAGGACTTGAAAGTTTTAAATAATTTTTTATTGTAACTAAAAAAAGGAGTGCTTTTATGGCACTCCTTTTGCTTTTTTATATCTCGCCAGTAATAAGGCTCCAGGCAACCGAACCTTCCTTAGGAATTGCCGGCAGGTCATTTTTCTTGAACCAATGGGCTTCTTCAATTTCATCTTCCTGAAGGACAATTTCGCCTGACTTATAGCTTGCCTTGAAGGCCAGCATCAGCTGGTCAGGGAAAGGCCATGCCTGGCTTGTGATGTATCTTATGTTTTCAACTTCGATACCTACTTCTTCATGTATTTCACGGCGGACAGCTTCTTCGGCTGATTCTCCGGCTTCAATGAAGCCTGCCAGACATGTAAAAATATCATTATTTCTTTCGACATGACGGGCAAGAAGAATTTCATCACCTTTTTCTATTAATACTATCATGGCCGGAGTAACCGAAGGATATAATTTTGACTTGCATTTAGGGCAGAGTCTTGCAGTTTCCCTTTCATCATCCAGCATCAAAGTTCCGCATTTAGGACAGTAGCGTTTCTTTTTTCTCCATTTTAAAAGCGAGTGAGCTCTTGCAGCTCTCGAAACTTCAGTATTCCCGGCATTTGCCTTTACAAAGAGACTCCTTATAGGAACCCATTTGCAGCCTTTTGGAGCAGGGCAATCATCTTCAAGAGCAATAGCTGTGTATTGATATTCAGGTTCCCCAAACCAGTCAATTACAACCTGATGCTCAAAACATTTCTGAACAACCTCATCATCGGGGAGTGCAAGTTTGTCCGAATCCATAACAAGAATAGAATAATTACAGAAAATATAGTGCAAAGGCATTAAGTCGTTTTTCAAATTCGTTATCATTGGCATAGTGTCACCTCTCTGGTTTATTAAGGATATTTAAATGTTACCACGAGATTTTTAAATTTGCAAAGTAAAATGAATCAATCTTGAATGCCTTCTTTATTCGTGCTATATTCTGAATATGAAAGTTGCAATATTTTTCGGGTCTGCTTCTGATACAGACACAATGAAGAAGGCTACTGCCGTTCTTAAGGACTTTGGCGTTGAATATAACGCATGGATTTTGTCGGCTCATCGTTCAGCTGAACTTTTAAAGCAGACAATATCTCAGATTGAAGAAGAAGGCTACGAAGTAATAATTGCAGGCGCCGGTCTTGCAGCTCACCTTCCTGGTGTAATTGCTTCCATGACAGTTCTTCCTGTAGTTGGCGTTCCTCTTGAATGTCTTTCAATTGATGCAAAAGGCAGAACTTCAAACGGACTTGCCGGAGTTGACGCCCTTTATTCAATCGTACAGATGCCAAAACAGATTCCTGTTGCAACAGTCGGCATCAACAATGCTGCAAACGCTGCATATCTTGCAATTGAAATTCTTGCAATCAAATATCCTGAATTAAAAGAAAAACTTATTTCATTTAGAAAAAAACTTGCTGAAGATGCAAAAACTAACGGCGGGTTGGGAGTAGAATTATGATCGATTACAGACAGTCTGGTGTAGATATTGAAGAAGGCTACAAGGCCGTTGGAAAATACAAGGCTAGTGCAAAACGTACATCAATTCCTGGTGTATTGAACGGACTTGGTTCTTTTGCAGGAATGTTCGAAGTTCCAGCCGGAATGAAGCATCCTGTTATGGTAAGTGGAACTGATGGAGTTGGAACGAAACTCGACATCGCTTTTGCCATGAAAAAATACGATACAGTTGGAATCGACTGTGTTGCAATGAGTGTAAACGACATCCTTTGTACAGGAGCCAGACCTCTTTACTTTTTGGATTATATTGCCTGTGGAAAACTCAGCAGTGATATCGCTTCTGACCTTGTAAAAGGTGTTGCAGACGGCTGTGTTGATTCAGAATGTGCCCTCCTTGGTGGAGAGACTGCTGAAATGCCTGGTTTCTACGATGAAGGCAAATACGATATCGCAGGTTTCGGTGTCGGAATTGCAGAAAAAGAAGATATCATCACAGGTGAAAATATCGATGAAGGTGACCTTCTTATCGGACTTTCATCAACTGGCGTTCATTCAAACGGTTTCAGTTTGGTAAGAAAACTCGTATCTGATTACGATACTCCATTTGAAGGTTCTACAATCGGCCAAGTTTTGCTCAGACCTACAAGAATTTTCGTAAGACCTGTCCTCAAGGTTTTGGAAAAATACCGCTCAAGCGTTCACGGAATGGTTCATGTTACAGGCGGCGGATTCTATGAAAACATTCCTCGAATGTACGTTGCTCCAGAAAACGAAGCAAACGGAAAAGGAAAGGGAAAAAATCAGCTGATTTCAATCATCAAAAAAGGCAGCTGGGATATTCCTCCTGTTTTTGCTGAACTTGAACGACGTGGCGCAGATCCAAGCAGAATGTTCAATACTTTCAACATGGGAATTGGATTCATCATGGCCGTAAAAGCTTCTGATGCTGATAAGATCATCGCAGAACTTGCTGATTTTGCTAAAAATGACAAGATAGGTTCATGCTCTGACATGAAAGCTTATAAAATCGGACGAGTTGCACGTGCTTCAGGTGCGGTAAACGGTCAGGCAGATTCAGTTCTGTTTGAATAAGAATCCGTAAAAAGGGCTTTTTCAGAAGCGGGGATTTTATGAAAAAACTTAACATTGCAGTGCTCGTAAGTGGTGGCGGAACTAACCTTCAGGCTTTGATCGACAACGAAATTGCCGAAAACGCACAGTCCGAGGGTTGCTGTTACCACATCGTCTGCGTAATTTCTTCGACAAAAAATGCTTACGCCCTCGAGCGTGCGCACAATGCAAATATCCCGACAGAAATTGCAAGTCCTTTCAGCGTGATGGGCGAAACTGCTGCCCGTCAGGCTACAATGGAACAGAAACGAATTGCTACAAGTGATAAGATTCTTGAACTTTGTAAGTCCTATGATGCTGATGCGATTGTT
>JAILRX010000077.1 GCA_024697985.1 Treponemataceae bacterium
GCAGCCCACTCACTCGGATACACACCACTCTGGTTTGACCTGAACTCATTCCCTGAAACAACCTGTACAAAAATCATTTCTGCACAGAACGACCTGTACTCACTCGGTTCACGACTTTCTCAGAAGATTAAGCTTTTCAACAAGCTTGTTTGGGAACCAATGAACTACACAGGGTTCAAAAAACTCAGCTACAACTCAAGTGACCAGAAAGTTTCTGAAGCAATGGTTGCTATCTGCAAACAGATTCCAAAGGACGTGCCTCTCATCGGTACACACGTATGGCCTGCACAGGTTGCACTTCACGCCGGAATGACAAAGGTCGTAAACGCAATTCCTGACAACTGGCCAATGGCTCTTCACCTTGCAGAAGGCGCACTCCACACGGTTCAGACATGGAACACATATTTCGGATACAGAACCCTCAACGGATTTGTTGACGGAAAAGTACTTAATCCAATGAGTGAAAACGACATCATGTACACAGGACAGTACATCGATGACGAACTTGTAAAGAACATCGAAAAGGACTGCAAGGCCCGAATCGACCGAGTTAAGAACGGAAAACCTGTCCGATTCCTGATTACAGTTGGTGGTGCCGGAGCTCAGGGCGAATTCTTTGCACAGATCGTAAAAACACTTCTGCCTTACGTAAAGCAGAACAAAGCCTGCATCTACCTTAACTGCGGTGACTACATCAACGTTTTGGACAAACTGGTTGCAGACACAGGCATTTCAGACATCGTTAAAAAGCACGTTGATGACTGGAATGACGCTTCTGCAGTTGCTATGGCCGGAGCTGGTGAAAAATCAAAATACAGTGCTGAAGAAGCCGGAAGCGGAATCCATGCTTTCTGCAACAAGGACATCTTTGCAGCCGTTTACCTTACAAACCTTTTGATGAGGGCAAGCGACGTAATCGTAACAAAACCAAGCGAATTGGCTTACTACCCTATTCCAAAACTTTTCATCAAACGAATTGGTGGACACGAAATGTGGGGAGCAATACATTCAGCAGACATGGGTGACGGAACACAGGAATGTGACACAGTCGATTTTGCTTGTGCAACAGCAAAAAGCTTTATCGAAGAGCCTTTCATCCTTACAAAGATGTGCGAATGCATCATGACAAACAACAAGAACGGCATTTATAACGGAGCTTACGAAGTTGTAAAGGCTGCAATTGCCCGCTAACTGAACAAAAGGCAATAAAAAAGGCTGTCAGTTTGAAGTTCAATTCAGACTGGCAGCCATTTTTTTTATCAACTCAATTACGTATCAATTACTTATCAATTTTATCGGAGGCCTTTGCAATTGCAAAACAGTTGTCACCGATTTTTTCAATCTGACGAACCATATCAATGTACAGAAGTTCAGCCTTTACGTTAGCGCCATCTTCAATTCGCTTTCTGGAAAGCTTTTTGATTTCCTTTCGCTTAGCATCAATCTGCTCCTCAAAATTTGAAGCAATCTTAAACTGACTTTCATTGAAAGTGTGGTTTACGTTCTGTTTGATAAGCTGCATGAACTGTCGGGCCATATCAACATAAGGAACGAGGATATCCGTAGCTTCCTTGCTGAAAACCATCTCGCGCTGGATGCTCTTGGCCATAAGGAAGGCGGCCGTATAGCAGTTGTCGGAAAGGTCCTCAAGTTCATCAACTGTCTGAATCATCAAAGAAATATGAGCCAGCTGATGTTCGGTTACCTGAAGGCTCTCGCACTTAACCAGGTAATGCGTAATCTTTTCGTGCATGTCATCAAGATAGGCTTCTATCCGTTCGGCTTCGACCATGTTCTTTTCGACATAGGACTGACCAAGCTCTGAAAAATTGACTATCGCACCGTTAAACATCTGTACGCACATGTCGCACATATCAGAAATGGCTTTTTCTGCACGAATGATGTAAGTTGCGGCGTTAGTCTTGGCAATATCAATTCCTTCAGGAAATAGCAGCTGAAACTGGTCTCCAGAAGACGACTTTTTGTCCTTGATAAGGAAACAGACAAGTTTGACCATCTGCTTGGTAAAAGGAAGAAGAAGCACGGCTGAAAAAACCTTGAACATCGTGTGCAGCAATGCGATTCGAATGGCGATGTTTGCTGTCGGCGTCATAAAAACAATGAGGTTCAAGAACGGCTTGAAGAAAATCAGGGCGAATACGTTTCCGATGAGGTTGAACAAAACGTGAACGAGAGCGACACGCTTACCATCCTGCGTACTGTTCAAAGAAGCGAGGATAGCATCAATCGTAGAACCGAGGTCGGCACCAAGCGTCATGGCAGCGGCAATTTCCCAAGTAACAAGTCCGTTTACACTGAGCGTAATTACGATTGCGGTAAAAGCACTTGAAGAATGAAGGAGAGCCGTAATGACAATACCGATAAAATATCCGATGATTATTGAAAGAACGCCGAGGTTCTGTACTTTAGAAAGCCATGAAAAATTTTCTGAATCAAATGTGAATACTGATGAAAGATTGCTCAAACCGATGAACAAAAAACCGAAACCCATCAGGGCTTCACCGATATGCTTGTAATTTCGTTTTTTGATTGTTGAAAGGAAAAAACCGATTCCGACGATTGGAATGGCGACTGCTGAAATATTGAAGCTGAATCCGAAAAGTGAAACAATCCAGGCTGTAATTGTTGTTCCGATGTTGGCACCGTATATTACGCCGACCGACTGGGCCAAGGTCATAAGTCCGGCATTTACAAACGTAATTACCATGACAGAAGTTGCACCAGATGACTGAATAATCATCGTGATGAACATACCAGTGAAAAGCCCGACAAATCTATTTCCAGCCATAACACTTAAAGTTCGCTGGAGCTTTTCGCCTGAACTTTTCTGGATACCGTCACTCATAAGACGCATACCATAAAGCAAAATTCCTAAACTACCGATTAGCTTAAGAATGATCATTACCACATTCATAATTTTACTCTATCAAAATAAAAAGTAGTGTGTCAACCTTAAAAAAATGCCGATAAAGAAATATGGAAAAGTGCACCTTAAAAACTTCTTGCGGTCCTGTTGTAGGATCGATTGAAAATTCGGCAAAAATCTTCAAGGGAATCCCCTACGCGATAACAAATCGGTTTGAATTTCCAAAAGAATATCCGGTCTGGAAAAATGAACTGGATGCAACAGGAACAAAATCCTCAGGAACGGACTGTTATCAGCAGTCAAGTTTTCCAAACATGAACGTTCCGACAAACGAATTTTTCGACAAGGAATATCCGCCGCAAAAGCTTTTTGAATATGGTGACTCTCCAATGTGCCTTAACGTAATAACTCCACTTGATGCACAAAAATGTCCGGTCGTAATTTTCTTTCACGGAGGCGGCCACGAAATCGGTAAATTTGATGAACTTCCCTACGGAACCAGCACCGAATACGCAAAACGTGGAATAATTCTCGTAAGCGTCGGCTACAGACTCAACGTCTTTTCATTTTATGACGGCCAGAATTACGGTCTTCACGACATGCTTTTTTCAATCGAATGGGTAAAAAAGCACATCGAATCCTTTGGCGGAAATCCGAACAAGATTACACTGATGGGTCAGTCGGCAGGAGCCATGAGCATTATGTATATGATGTACGGCGAAAAATTGTCAGGACTCGTTCAGGGAGCAATCATGCTTTCAGGAGGCGGCGTAATTCCAAAGATTGCAGGTCCTATCCACAGAAAAGAAGCAAAGGAATTCTGGGAAAGAGTTGCTAAAGAAGCCAATGCTGATTCAATTGATGAACTGAAAAATGCAGATCCGCAGATTCTCTGGTATGCCTGGCATTCACAGCTCAGCCAGTCAAAAAACAAGCTCAATCTCGTTCAGCCAGAAATCGACGGGGACATAATTCCAGATATTCCACAAAAAATCTTCAGCGCAGGAAAAGACCTGGACATTCCAGTCATCATCAGCGTGACTTCCCAGGACCTTCTTGCACCTGTCATGTTCAAGGTCGCACTCGATTACGCAAAACGAAACGCCAGAAAAAAGCGGAATCCGGTTTACCTGGCCTTTTTCGACAAGGCTCTTCCAGGCAACAGCTACAAGGCCTTTCATTCAGGGGACCTGTGGTATGCGTTCGGCAACATGGACAAGGCATGGCGGCCGTTTGAAGAAAACGACTACGAGCTTAGCAAAATGATGATTGATTATTACAGCAATTTCATAAAAAGCACGAATCCGAACGGAAACCTGCTTCCTACCTGGAAGGCCGTTTCCTGCTCACACAACGGATGGCGTCTTTTTGACGGTAAGTCGGATGGATACATAAAGCCGGCCGCCGGATTAAAAAAGGCTCTTCATTCGATGCTCTTCGATCCGGGACCGCTTTGATGGAGCGCGCATTGGTTTTATACCGCGCGCTTTATATCGCTTTATATCAGTTTATATCAAAGTTTTTTGATTACGATTACCGTAAGGTCATCGTTCAACGGAACAGATCCGGTAAAGTCGCGGAACTGACGGATAAGTTTTGCAAGCTGGTCCTGAGCCGATCCGTTTCCAACATTTCCAAAGATTTCAGCAACTCTTTCAGCGCCAAATTCTTCGCCGGCCTCATTTCGTGACTCGTAAAGACAGTCAGTGTAAACCATCAGGCTGTCTCCGCTTTTCATGCTGAAGTTGATTCCGGTAAAACTTGCAGGCAGCTCCCGAATACCGATAAGGCTTCCACCACCCTGGTCATCATTGAGTTTTGCAAGACTTACGTTTCCTGTGCTTCCAGAACGGCAAAGCAAAGCCGGATGAGCACCGTTTACGTATTCAACCTTGTTGTCATCAAAACGAAGGAGGACGCCCGTAAGATAGTTTTCGATATCGCCCTTGTCGTGCCCGATTGCATCGTTGATGTTGAGCATGACCTTTGAAAGAGGCAAATCAGCACCCTTTTCAAATTCTCGCGCTATGATAGTCTTGGAAAGCATCGTAACAAGACCGGATGCAATTCCGTGACCTGAAACGTCGAAAAGACAGCAGCCTTTCAGTTCCTTGCCGTCGCTGAAAAAGTCGTAAAGGTCGCCTGAAACACCTGCCATCGGATTGAAGGTGTATGCTACTTCCCAACCATCAACTTCTGGTGCCGTATGCGGATAGAAGGCTCTCTGAACGTTTACTGCCAAAGCCATGTCCCGTTCTGCCCTTCTGTTGATTTCCGCAAGATTTTTATTTGCTTCGGAAAGGTCACGGGTTCTTTCCTCAACCTTGGTCTCCAAGTTCTTGTTCAAATCTTCAACTTCGTGTCGTGCATCTTCAGACTGAAGAAGAATCTTGTTGTTAGTCTTCCATGAAGCTTGAAGCAGATAGTTTGCGGCAAACATACCGATTCCGTTCAAAACGATTGAACTGATCATAACGGCAGGCTGAGCCCTGTAAATATCCATATAAACCGTAAACGAACTCAAGACGAGCATCGCAAGTGATGTGATATGGAACACAAGAAGCTGGAAATTTCGGATTGAAAGGAAGAAGTTCATGATCGCCATCAGAATACAGAAAACGCCTGTTCGATAGCTTACGAAAGTTGAACGTTCAAGCCGGCCGGAACCGTCAGGAAGTTCGGCGGTCGGTGCAAAAAAGACAATGGCCATCGTCATCGAAAGAAAACCGAAGGTGGCAAAATATGATGCTATGTAAATATGACCGGTCTTAATGAGGATAATAGACACAATGAAAAATACAGTAGAAGCAGCAATGATGTAGGAAATCGTTATGTCAAAGACATCCATCACGCCAAAAACGACAAGGACAACCGTGAAAACCAAAAACAACGGTATGCAGATCAAGTCGCCCAGAATAAGGTTTGAAAGCTGTTCTTTTTCTTTGTAGGAAAGAGTATCAATGATTTCTTGTTTAGGAAAAAACTTACTTCTTAATGACATTTATAAAATCCCCCATTTTTTTTAAATTTTACATCGTCATGAGGAATTTTACAAATATTTTCTAAAGTGATGATTTGAAAAACTATAGCTTTTTCAAAATGATGATGGTAAGGTCATCGTTCAGCGGAACATTTCCGGTAAAGTCCCTGAACTGTCGGATCAATTTAGAAAGCTGGTCCTGAGCAGAACCGTTTCCGACGTGACTGAAAATTTCTGCTACTCTTTCGGCACCAAACTCATCACCGGCTTCGTTTCGTGATTCGTAGAGACAGTCTGTATATATCATCAAGCTGTCGCCACTTTTCATGTTGAAGTTGATTCCGGTAAAGCTTGCAGGCAATTCTCGGATACCGACCAAAGTTCCCTCAGATGATTCATCATTTACCTTAGCCTGGAAAACTCTTCCAGAAGAACCTGAACGGCAAAGCAAAGCCGGATGTCCACCGTTTACGTACTCAACCTTGTTGTCCTGGATTCTAAGCAAAATACCTGTAAGATAATTTTCGATATCACCCTTGTCGTGTCCGATTGCATCATTAATGTTAAGCATTACCTTTGCAAGCGGCATGCCTTCACCTTTTTCAAATTCCCTGGCTATGATAGTCTTGGAAAGCATAGTTACAAGACCTGAAGCAATTCCATGTCCTGAAACGTCGAAAAGACAGCAGCCTTTAAGCATGTCGTCCTCGCAGAAAAAGTCGTAAAGGTCTCCAGAAACTCCGGCCATCGGATTGAAAATGTAAGCTACCTGCCAGCCCTTAACTTCAGGAGCCGTATGCGGATAGAAGGCTCTCTGTACGTTTACGGCCAAAGCCATATC
>JAILRX010000139.1 GCA_024697985.1 Treponemataceae bacterium
GAAAAGATTGAAGTGCTGGAACACCATCCCCATTTTCTGCCGAATCTTGTTGATGTCAGTTTTTTTGGCAAGAATATTCGTGCCTTCAAAATAGATTTCGCCCGAATCCGGTTTTTCGAGCAAATTGAGGCAGCGCAAAAAGGTTGATTTACCGCTGCCGGAAGGTCCGATAATTACGACCTTTTCGCCTTTGTTAATTGTTTCAGAAACGCCCCGGAGTACGTGAAGTTTTCCAAAGCTGATGTCAAGATTCCTAGTTTCGATCACTTTTTGCCAGCCTTTTTTCGAGCAGTGAGAAAAGTTTTGTAAGTCCCAAAGTCAAAATCAAATAGATTACAGCACAGGTCAAAAGAGGAATCCATGCGTTATATGTAGCGTTACGGATCATGTCGCCGGATTTTGTCAAATCCATTACGGCGATAAATGATGCAACAGAAGTTTCTTTTATCAATACGATAAATTCACTCGTATAAGTCGGAAGTGAGGCTTTTACAGCCTGTGGAAGAACGATTTTTATCAAAGTCTGACTCTTGCTCAAGCCAAGCGAACGGCCAGCCTCAGTCTGTCCCTTATCGACACCCTGGATTCCGGCTCGGAAAATTTCAGTACAGTATGCACCTGAATTTATACCGTAAGCCAGAATTGCAACAAGAAGACGGTCCATGCCAAGAGGAGCAAAAATTACGAAATAAAAAATCATCAACTGGGTTGCAAGCGGAATACCGCGGATAACGGTCGTATAAACCTTGGAAATTCCATTCAAGATTTTTTTATCCGAAATTTTCATCAATGCAAAAATGCATCCCAAAATCGTACCGATGATGATCGCACAGAACGCAATCAAAAGCGTACAGCCAAGACCTTTTGCCATTAAAAGCCATCGGCCTTTATCAATCATCGTAGCGTAAAACGCATTAAACATCTTTATGCCCTCCAAAAGCACACTTCAATAAAAACAAAAATGCCGGTCCGCTATCATTCGCAAAACCGGCAGTTAAATCAAAAGTGATTTATTTTCTGATAATAATTACCTGTTCAGAAGCAAAATAGCTGTCAGAGAAATCTACATTCTGCTTTCTTTCTTCTGTAACTGACATACCTGCAGCAATGAAATCAATTGCACCAGACTGAAGAGCTGGAATCAAGCTGTCAAAAGCCATATCAACAACTTCGAGTTTAGCTTTAGCTGTTGCTGCGATTTTTTCACCCATAGAAATATCGAAACCTACGATTGTTCCTTCAACATATTCAAATGGAGGGAATGTAGCATTTGTTCCGAGTTTCAAAACTCTCTGTGAGTCTGTTACAACAGATTCTGGAATTACGATTGCACCGTCAGCTGGCATGAAAGCAGCAACCAAGGCTTCGTATTCACCGTTTTCTTTCATTGTAGCAATTGTATGATTGATTGCATTCAAAAGATCCGTATTTCCCTTTTTAACTGCAATTGCATATTCTTCTTTATTTTCTGCAAAATATGGATCTCGAACGATTGTCAATTTTGGATTTCGAGCAACGATTTCCTGTGCTGGAAGTTCATCCAAAACAACTGCATCAATTGAACCGTTCATCAAGTCCAATGCAGCATCAATACCTGATTTGAATGAAGACATTTTTGCCTCTTGCAAATTTTCTTCAACCCACATTTCACCTGTAGTACCTGACTGTACACCGATTTTCTTTCCGTCCAAATCAGCAATGCCGTTAATTACAACAGCAGCCTTTTTCTTGCATGAACTCAATGTGAGAATAGATGCAAAAGCTAAAACACAAGCAAAAACTGAAATAATTTTTCTAACTTTCATATAGTCCTCCAAATTTCTCTACTTTTTTATTCTACCGAAGGCAACAAGACTTTTCAAGACGTTCACATTCTGTTTTTCCTGCCAGAAGATCACAAAGTGCCATTGCAAATTCTTCGCTTGTTCCGCAGGCGCAGGCAGTAACAAGATTGCCGTCCACAACAACCCTTTTTTCACCCTCAAAAAAACTTCCATCTGATTTTTCAGCGCAATCCGACATTCCAGGATAGCAGGTCCATTTTTTACCTTTCAAAAGACTTGTTTTTCCAAGGACGACTGCAGGACTTGCACAGATAGCAGAAACTATCTTGCCCTGTGCATAGCATTTTTCAAGATGTGCTAAAAGTTCAGGGCAGTTGCTCAGATTTTTGGCACCATTCGAACCGCCTGGACAAACCACTGCATCCGGTAGATTTTCTGAGAACTCGGCCATATATTCTTCAAACGACATGTCAGTTTTAATCTGAACATTATGGGAACTTGTAACTGCATTTTTTTCTTTCATCGTGCTTGATGGAACTGCAACGGTGATGACCTCAACTTTTGCCCGCCTAAGATAATCAACAGGCGAAAGGGCTTCGATCATTTCAAAGCCATCAGCAAAAAAAACGGCGACTTTTTTCATTTATAAATCCTTTTTTATTCTTTTAATCCAATTTCCTTGAGCTTTCGGTGATAGTTCATCCACCATTCAAGTTCATTGGCATTTCTTTCAAATTCTTCGGCCTTGAACTGCTGGTCTACGGCAGCAATCTGACTTTTACATCTGATGACGCTGTCTGCAATGCAAGGTTCAAAATGAGTTCCGCTTGATTCAGCAAAAATCTTCATGGCATCATCCAAAGTCATCGGTGATTTATAAAGACGCTGGCTGATGAGCGCATCCAAAACATCAGCGGCAGCCATAATTCGGGCAGAAAGCGGAATTTCCAGTCCGATTATGTTGGAAGGATAACCTGTTCCGTCCCATTTTTCGTGGTGACAATAAGCCATTTCTATGGCAATTTCGTTGAATCGGCCGTCGCCAATCTGCGGCAAAAACTTGAGGAGTTTTTTACCTTCAGTCGTATGAGTCTTCATCAGTTCAAATTCTTCCGGCGTAAAACGGCTCGTGCTGTTCAAAATGCTTTCAGGTATATGAACCTTTCCGATATCGTGGAGGAAGGCTGCCATCTCATAGTAACGGATTTCGTCGTCCGTCAGCACATCCTGATAAAAAAAGTGATCTCGCAGATCTCGGGCAATCATTCCAACATAAACCTGAGTATGCAGGATATGATTTCCCGTAAACAAGTCGTGGCTTCCTAAAACCTCACCAATAAAAAGGATAATCTTGTCCTGAATTTCAAAAAGGTGATATGAATTGTTTATAAGTTCGTCGTTAGCGGCAAAAACTCGGTTTGATTCTTCCTGAAGCTTGTACATCGCCTCATCTGCTTTTTCCTGTTCCCTCTGGAGTTCATCGTAGTCATTCTTAAGATGATTTGCGACAGCCAGGGCTGTAAGGAAACATGCAAGATATTCAAGAGTAAAAAATACAAGGGCAGCAATAAGCCATTCCATTCTGCTATACATCGCACCTGAAATTGGTTCAACCCAAAATTCAGCTCTTGATCGAATTATCAAAGAAGCAATCATGGTCGCATAACCGAAAAGCGAATTAATCAAAACCGTTTTTTTACTGTAATACATGCAGCTGATGAAAGGAATTAATCCGTAAGTGATGTAAACCCTGACATCCCCCTGAGCACCAAGCACGCCGACAAAGATTGCACAGCCCCAGACCTGAAAATATGCCGTAAGTCGAGTGCTTTCTTCTTTTTTAATTCCGTTCAGGATGATTGAAACTATCGTCAGGACAAAAGAAAGGGCAAAAAGACATTTCAAGAAAAACGGGTCTATCGCATAAAAGCCGACCTTGGACAAAACCATCAGAAGCGGAGAAAGAAAAATCGTTCCGCACAAAATCAATTCTACGAGGTGACTTACTTCTTCGATATTTTTTACGTAAAACTTATCTTTCCGTTTGAAGAAATTAAAGCTGCTCTTTTTCTTTTTATTCTTGCCGAACTTCATATTTCACCGCCTTTTTCATTAAGCGGCTTATGGAAATTCTGCCACCATTCTTTATCCGATTCGTTCGAAGAACTTTCCTTTCGCTTGAATTCACGGTTCATGTATTCAATTTTGTCGCGACAATTTAAAACGGATTCCACGATGCAAGGTTCAAAGTGCGAACCTGAATTATCACGGAAAACATTCATGGCATCATCAATTGTCATCGGCTGCTTGTAAAGTCGCTGACTGATGAGCGCGTCCAAAACGTCGGCCGCTGCCATAATTCGAGCTGAAAGCGGTATTTCTTCTCCAACAAGCCCCTGAGGATAACCAGTTCCGTCCCATTTTTCATGGTGAGAATAGGCCATTTCCTTTGCAATCTCATTGAATTTTCCGTCATCAATTTTTGGAAGATAATTCAAAAGCTTAAGACCTTCAGCAGGATGGGTTTTCATCAGTTCAAATTCTTCCGGAGTAAACTTTTCACTCTTGTTCAAAATACCTTCAGGAACATGCACCTTTCCGATATCATGCATGAAAGCTGCAGTGGAATAAAGCTGAATCATTTCATCGGTCAAAATGTCCGCATAATGGCCGTCCTTCTGCATCTGCTCCGCAATGATTACAACGAAAGCCCTCGTGTGGGCAATATGATTTCCGGTAAAAAGATCGTGGCTTCCCAAAACTTCTGCTACGAAGCTGATGATCTTGAAATGATTCTGCTGAATCCGGTTGTTATAGCTTCGTCTTTTTTCCTCTGATTCAATCAAAAGAGCCTTGCTCTCCTCAAGCTGATTGTTGAACTGAGTTTTTTTATCAAGAGTGGTCTTAAAATCCCTAAGGATTTTTGTAGATCGGGAAGAAAGAGCAATTGCAACAAGATATGCAAAAACAGACTCGATCGTAAAACCACTAGTAAGATAAATAAAGGTCATCAGCTGAGAAAAAGGTTTCATCGTTGATTTAGACACCATATAGATGTCGTGGCTTCTAAACCAGACCGAAATGATCATCAGGATGTAGGCAAAAGCCGAAGACCAGTTCACAAGATGTCTGTTCAGGTAAACACAGCTTACAAGCGGCGGCAACACGAAAATAATGAATATCGGAACAAAATTCAGCAGGGCAAAACCTGTAACCATCACGCTTAATGACAAAGTAGAAAAATACATCAAAAAAATCTGAATTCTTCTATTACTACGATATTTTTTGGAGTTTAAGACGAATTCTATTATGTTGATTACGATGGTTACAACCGTAAAGATAATCAGCAAAAGAAACGAAACTTTTATCGGTGAAAAAAGAGATGCAATAAAAATGATTATTGGAATAAGCAAGGTGAAATAGAAGAATTTTTGAAATTCCTGATTTACCCGCTGGATATTGTCTTCTAAGTTTACTTTAGTTTCTTTTTGCGACATTACCGCCAGACTCCTCAAGGTTAAATTTTACCACGGAACAGGGGTTTTATCAAATTTAAAAAAAAAGGCAGGCTGAATTTTACACTCAACCTGCCTGATATCAACTGTCAGAAATTAGCCGAAAATTGGTCGAACCTTAGTTACCGTATCGCAAGCAGCAAGTTTTGCGATGATATCGTCGGTTACAACGCCGTTTACGTCAATAATGTTGTAGGCAACATCACCCTTAGCCTGATTGATGAAGCTTTCGATGTTCAACTTGGCTTCACCAAGGATTGTCGTGAATTTAGAAATCGTATCCGGAATGTTTTTGTGGCTGATACAAAGTCTTGTTCCACCAACTGGAATCGGGTTGTCGTTGTAAGTCTTAGGGAAGTTAACAGAGTTGTTGATGTTTCCCTTTTCAATGAAGTCTTTCAATTCGTTTGCAGCCATGATAGCACAGTTGTCTTCAGCTTCTGGAGTTGAAGCGCCAAGATGTGGCAGACAGATTACCTTTTCATGGTTGATAAGTTCTTCAGCAGCAAAGTCTGTAACCAAAGCCTGAACTTTTCCGCTGTCCAAGGCAGCAATGATGTCAGCGTTGTTTACGAGTCCACCTCGTGCAAGGTTGATGATTCGAACACCGTCTTTCATAGTCTTGATTGCAGAAGCATTGATCATGCCTTTTGTATCATTCGTCTGAGGAACATGAACTGTAATGTAATCTGATTTAGCGTAAACAGCATCCAATGTTTCAGCATGCTTTACGTTGTGGTCAAGTCTCCATGCAGCGCTTACTGAAAGGAATGGGTCATATCCGATAACTTCCATACCGAACTGAATTGCAAGGTTTGCAACCATGGCACCGATAGCACCAAGTCCGATTACACCAAGTGTCTTTCCCTTAAGTTCTGGTCCTACAAACTGGCTCTTTCCTTTTTCAGCAAGGTCAGGAATCTGATCGCCCTGTCCTGCAAGAGTCTTTACCCAGTTGTTAGCCTTTACGACAGGTCGGCTTGAAATAAGAAGTGCAAGGATTACAAGTTCCTTTACGGCATTTGCGTTTGCACCAGGAGTATTGAAAACAACGATACCTTTTTCTGTAAGTTCTGGAATCGGGATGTTGTTTGTTCCGGCACCTGCTCTTGCTACAGCCTTAACGGTGTCAGAAATTTTCATTTCGTGCATATCAGCAGATCGTACAAGATAGGCATCAGGATTATTCATGTCTGATGCAACTTCATAGTTATCTCTGTCAAAAACGTTTAATCCGCAAGAAGCGATTTTATTCAAAGTCTGAATTTTATACATAATTCCTTCTCCTTAGTTCTTTTCAGCAAAATCCTGCATGAATTTTACGAGAGCCTTTACGCCGTCCAAAGACATTGCGTTGTAGATTGAAGCTCGCATTCCACCAACAAGACGGTGTCCCTTGAGGTTAACAAGACCGGCAGCAGTAGCTTCTTTTACGAACTTGTCGTTGATTTCCTTTTCTTTTGCAACAGAAGCTTCATCAGTTGCACCTGTTGAATATTTTGTAAGGAACGGAACGTTCATGATTGAGCGACTTCCCTTCTGTGCTGTTGCATGATAGAAATCGCTGTTGTCCAGATAGTTGTAAAGGTATTCAGCCTTTTCATAGTTTCTCTTTTTCATTCCTTCAGCACCGCCATTATCCTTGATCCACTGAAGAACTTTTCCCATAACATAGATTGTGTAGCATGGAGGTGTGTTGAACATAGAACCATTGTCACTGTGGGTCTTGTAAGTAAGCATTGTAGGAGTTCCTGCAAGAGGAGTTTCTGTAATCAAGTCTTCACGGATGATTACAAGAGTAACACCTGCTGGAGCGAGGTTCTTCTGAGCACCGGCATACAAAAGACCGAATTTTGAAACATCAAGAGGTTCGCTCAAGATGCATGATGAAATGTCAGCAACGAGAGGAATATCACCTGTTTCCGGGATGTATTCATAGTGAGTTCCCATGATCGTATTGTTGAAAGTGATATGAACGTAGTCGTAATCACCACTGATTTTTTCTACTTTTGGAATGTAGTTGAATCCCTTGTCTTCGCTTGAAGCAAGAACATCAACTGTAACGCCAAGTTTTTTTGCTTCTGCAATTGCTTTCTTTGACCATACACCAGTGTTGATGTAAGCAGCCTTTTTATTTTTAAGAGCCAAGTTCAATGGAATCATTGCAAACTGAGTCGAAGCTCCTCCCTGAAGGAAAAGAACCTTGTAGTTTTCCGGAACGTTCATCAATTCGCGGACAAGTTTTTCTGTGTTTTCAATGATTGGTTCATAAGCCTTTGATCTGTGGCTCATTTCCATTACACTCTGTCCTGTTCCGTTGCAATCCATCATTTCATCAGCACATGCTTTCAAAACTTCTTCTGGCAAGCATGATGGACCAGCACTGAAATTATAAACTCTACTCATTGTTTACTCCCTTTTTTGGTGCGATTATATTTTAACTTGAAAGTTTCATTCCACGTGAACGGAAACTCTCTGAAGCGCATCTACAATTGAAATATTTTCTACTCTGATATAAGGCGGCAAGTTCAAGACAGCCATCGTATAATTCACGATTCCTTTAATTCCGCATTTTGCAAGACGTTCAGCAGTTTCCACGGCATCACCTTCCGGAACGGCTAGAACTGCAAAATCGATTTTTTCATTTTTAACCACGCTTTCCATTTTAGAAAGGGGATAAAGAGGGAATGGCGAATCGAGGACTTCGGTGCGGTTCACGTTTGAATCAAAACCGGCCCTCATTACAAAAGGCGTTTCCTTAAAGCCTTCAAAATAGAGCAAGGCAGAACCCAATCTTCCGAGTCCTACGATGCAGCAATTGTGAATCCGTTCTCCGATATTAAACTTCTGCTGAATTGCCTTTTTAAGTTCGGCAATGTTGTAACCGACCGAACTTCCGCACTGCAAATCCAAAAGTGAAATATCCCGGCGGACCGTATCACGCGACCACCCCGTCCTATGCTCGATAATAGCCGAAGTAACGGTTGTTTTTGGCGTGATTAATTTCTGGTTTTCTTTTTCCAGCTGATCCAACACACTCAGCAATTTTATCAATCGTTCCTGAGTTGGCTTGGGGAGCTTCTTCTTTGACTCATTTGAATCATCAACCTTCAAACTTTCATCTGTCATAAAAGCAACCTCCTCGTCTTAAAACTGAAAAAAACGAAATTTTCTGTGAAAAATATCACAGAAAATCACCATAAAATAAGAGTATCAAAATATATGGATATAAGTCAATAAAAGAAGGTTAACTTCTTGTGAATAAATTCACAAGAAGTCGTATTCAGAAGGGGTTATCGGAGGATGATATAGGTCATGTAGGCCGCATACATCAGGATGAGTATGATGCCTTCCCATCGGCGGATTTTTTTAGGAATGCTGATGGCAAAAACCATAACCGAAATGCCAAGCATGACAAGCATGTCAACAAGCAGATGCGGATCTGTAAGTTCGATAGGATTGATTACGCTTGA
>JAILRX010000142.1 GCA_024697985.1 Treponemataceae bacterium
GCATAAGGCGAAGACAAAAGAAGTTTTACGACGCTTTCGTTGTCCGAGAAAAGATTGTATACGTCGCGCTGATCCTCGCTCAAAAGGTTTTCAACTTCGGTGGAACGAAGTTTCTGTGATTTTTGAGAAACATTTCTTGAAGCAAGTCGTGCAAATCGGTTTGAAAGAGACTGAGCCTCATTTTTAAAGGCCTTTACGTCGAAGTTTCGCCTGTCATTTTCAGTTTCAAGAAGAGTTTCATACTGTTTTTGCGTAAAAGGAATGTATTTTACCTTGACCTTTGTGGCACCAGGAAGTTCGTTCAAGTTCCAGTTGGCCCATTTCAAATCTTCTTTTACAGGCTCAAATTCTGGCGAGTCTTTTGTCCTTCGGTAAAGGATTCCGTCGAGCATTACAAGCTGCTCTCCCCCGACCGCGCAGACTCTTTTTACAAGAGGATCTGCCATAGGATTTCCAAATTCGTCGGTATTCAAATTGACTTTTGTAAGGGTAAGCATGAATACAATCTGAGAATAAAAGTTTTTAAGTTCCTTTTCTTTTGTATCCGGATACTGCGGATTATGGAAAACGGTGATGTCACCCCGCTCGTATTTTTTGAAATCCTTGAGACCGACATTTGTCATCGGGAATTTTGGACCTGAAGAAATCTTGAAAACCAAAACCCTGTCTCCGACCAAAAACTCATCTACCATCGATTCTGAAGGAATTACGTAGAGCTGGAAGATAAAAATGTTCAAAAGGATTATGGCAAAAACAGCCTGAACGAAAGCATCAACCCATTCAAGGCCTTCCTTTGCAGCTTTTTTGCCTAAAGTTTTTTTGTGAACAGCAGGTTTTTTGAAACCAGTATTTTTCTTGTAAAAATATTTTTCGCTAAGGAAGTAGCGGGAAACAACAAAGGATGAGATTGCAACCAAAAGCCAGACAATTACACAAATCAAGTCGTAAGCAAACGACGTGGATTTTTTTCCTGAACGTCGCAATACAAAAATTATCAGATAAAAATAAGGAACATATTCGTAAAGTTTATTTACGACCTTATAAAAACGTGGATTTGACTTTAATTGAAGCGTATAAAAGGCAAAATAAACGAGGACTGCCGTAAATGCAAGTGCAAGCCAGATTGCACTGAAAGATAAATCAACTGCGGTTGGAATCTGTAAAAGTGAAAAAACTGCACAAAGAGCAAGGCAGCACAGATTCAAAATTTTTAATGTTTTGCACATAAGGTTAATATATCAAAGATTTTTTCCGGTGGCAACTGATAGGGCGAATCGGTTTCAAAGCGGATTCTTTCGTAAGGCAGTTTTTCAAGGCACAAAACGGCTTTTTTATCTCCTCGTAAAACTGATTTTCCAAAACTAAAATATGCGTTCACGTTTTTTCGAAGGACTGATAAAGCTTCATCGTAAGTTCCGGAATATCCATGGAAAAGAACTGCTGGAACTTTAGCAAGATCAGAAGAAAAAGCAAAGATTTCGCTCATGGCCTTCCTCTGGTGGATTACGAGAGGCTTTTTATAATTGATGGCAAGTTCAATCTGGGATTTGAAGATTTCACGCTGAATTTCTACGGTGGATTTGAATTGCGCATCAAACAAATCGATACCGCACTCACCCACACAATCAATTTGGCTTTCTGTGCAAGGATTTTCCAAGAGAGATTTCAGGATTTCGAGGTTTTCAAAGGATGGATTTTGGGGCAGGACACCGTAGCTTATGCCGACTTTTTTTGGGAAGCGTGATTTAAGGGCAGAAACGACTTCAAACTCGTGAAGCGAATGAACGCTTGTAAGAACCGAATAGTCATCACGTTCCAAAAGAGAAATTACTGCATTTTCGTCCTTTTGCAGGCATTCTGCTAGATGAGAATGGCAATCAGCATACAAAAACATGGTTAATATTATCAATTTTACTAAACTTAGAAAATATAGAGCCGATAATCTATATGTAATTGCTAAGTAATTTATTATTACGGAGGGTTAATATGAAACATTACATTCTTAAAAGTCATTCACAGAACGTAGATTACATGACAATTGAAAGTGAATCAGAAGAAGGCTATATCATCAAAATCGTACGTGATAAAGACGGATATAATGAAGTAACAACAGATTTCATCACAAAGGAACTGTTTGAAACTTGCCTTAGAACAGGTTATATCACGCTGGTTGAAAATGCTTCAGAAAGCATCGCAACAGCATAATTAAAAAATTATTTTTCAATAAAGTGAATCATTCTGATGATTTTTAAGCCGTCGAACTTGCAGTGAAAAGAAACTGCATTTTTCAATGGATTGTTTTTAGTATTAAAAATCATCTTTTCCCAATTTTCGAAGAATCTGTCCTGAACAAGAAATTGTACGGTGGATTTTTCCAATCTATTCTCAGAACCTGAAAGGACTTGCATTTTGAAATCGAGGGCAAGTCCTTTTTCATTATACTCGTTGAAAATTTCAATAAATTTACGGATCTGCTCATACGAGGAATCAAGGTAGAATCTGACCTTTTTTGAGCCGCTCTCCATCGAAGCAAGACTTTTTCCAGTTCCGAAAAGAACCCTTTCAGAAAGGCGCGCTTCAGGATAAACCTGGCAGCTTAGACGAGGAACTGCATTTCTAAGTTCTTCTATGCTTTTCATGCGAGTCAAAAGAATTTTGATGGCTTCCTGAATGAAATAAAAATCTTCGCCTGCAAGCCGGTTTTTCATGCCGCCAATCTGGCAGTAAAGAAGATCGCTTACGACAATCAGGCTTCCTAGGGCCATATAATGAAAAGGTGTTTTAGTTTCGTAAAGCTTTTTGCTGTGATCCTTCATCCAATATTCGTAGCAGTTGATGGCTTCCTGAAGTTCCGAAGTTTCAGCTCCCTGATGGATAAAATCCATCGTGGCAAAGTCCATTTTTTCCTTTCTGAATCGTTCAAGTTCGCCGCAATAGTCCAGGCTCACGAGTGTGTCCGCGTCCAGACAGGCTAAAACCTCGGCGCCACCTTGCAAGGCATAATCCATGGCAATTTTTCTTGCCCAGCCTACTCCGTATCCTTTTTTAAACTGATTTTCTCCATCCGTGAAGTCGAGCACGGTAATTTTTACGCCGCAGGTCGAATTTTCCTCAACAAAGAACTCGTTTTGGGAAATTCTGTGAAGCATTTCGACAAGATATTGGTTATTCTGTTTTATTTCTATTGGAGAATCGTCCCGGTTGTTTACGCAAATGACAGCTTCGACTTTAACCTTGCAGGTGGCGCTGGAAAGAGAAAGGCTTTGCAGGGTTTCGATGATGCCGGGAAATTCGTTGTAGGCCGGAAT
>JAILRX010000233.1 GCA_024697985.1 Treponemataceae bacterium
CTTGGAAATCGTGTAGCCGGCAGAACCTTCTACCTTCGGTCGTTTTACGGCATAGTTACCAAAATCGAAGTTGTCGATCTTAATCCATGGTCCTGCCATTGAGTAATCAAAAACGACCTCATCAGACTTGATTACGTTTCCACCTTCGAGAGTTCCCCAAACCTGAATTCTGTGAACTCCGTCAGCAAGCACGACTTTTTCTCCGGCGCTTTCTGATGCGGCATCCGGCTGTGCAGAAGCTTCACCTTCGGAAAGTTCGCTTGCGGTCTTTGCAGCGGCGGCCTTCTTGGTTTCCTCTTCGGCACGTGCAAGTTCAAACAGGTTGAATCTGAAAAATCCGGTTGGATTTACAGGAAGATCGGTTACCTTGTTGCCATCAACATAAAGAGTAACCTTTTCGTATTTAAATTCTGTTTCGGTAAAGCCCGAAATATTAAATTCACCGTGGAGATGCTCACCGTTAAATGGCGTGAGAAGATCTACTCGTGAGAGATTCGTCTTTTTTACCATCTCGATGTTTCTTGAAACACGCGTTACGTTACCGGCCGCATCCTGACCCACAACTTCAACGTTATAGAAACCGTCCGACAAGGCTGAAATATCAATTTCCTTGGTGATGATCTGTTCTGCATCAACCGGGATTCTTGCAAGACTTGAAGGAACCGGTGTTCTTGAATCAAGCGGCGTAATGTTGATTGAAAGCTTTGTAAGGTTGATGTTATCAGTCGTCTGACCTGAAACAAACAGAGTCTTTGAAATTCTGGAACCATCCCTTGGAGATTCAATCTGAATTTCTGGTTTCGTGTTGTCAATGTTGATCAAGTTCGAATAAATCGCCTGAATTCCACAGCTGTCAAAAATCTTGATGAAGATTGTGTGCGTACCGTCATTGATTACCCGAGTGTCAAAATCGTAGTACCAGTTTGTAGTACCCTTCGTATCGTTCCAGGTATTTCCGTTATCCATCGAAATCAAAACCTTTTCGATTCCGTTCTTGTCGCTGGCATTTCCAGAAATCCTGACTTTTTCTTTTACGGTCATATCGAACGAAGGCGTCAGGACATTACCCTTTGGCTCTTCAAGAGAAACCCTGAACGAACGTACTACGCTTTCTCCGATTACGCCGTGAATATCCTGTCCGTAAACAGTGATTGTGTGCTCATTATCGGTGAGGTTTGCAATTTTAATCGGGATGTTGTAGCTGCTGGTTGCGCCTTCAAGCTGAACGAAGTTTCCACCATCAATTTTGTAGTAAATCTTGCACTCGCCGTCATCATCCATCACGACGCCTGAAACTACGAAGTCGTCCGTAACGACCGCATTTTCAACCGGCACGTGGATTTCTGCAACAGGCAGGTCGCCTTTGTTATCAATAGTGAAAGCCCAGTCTTTCAAAACCGTAACATTTCCGGCCTTATCCATGATGACAAACTGCATTCCCTGCAAAATTGGCTGAGAAGCTGTTCCCACCATCGTCGTGATATACGGCGAAACCGTAAACGATTTGTTTTTGTCACCGCCATAGTTCATGGCCATAATGGAGCCGCTGTCTTCGAGTTTGAAAACCATCTGGTTCATGCCGTTTATGACATCGCCTTCGCATGGAATCAAGACTCGCGCCTTTGGCAATTCAGTTCGTTTCTGTGCTGAAAAATGTCCGTAACCTACGTTTCCGCTTCGGTCAGTTGCCCTGATGTCCAATGTTACTAGACCGTCCGGAAGTGAAGAAAGATCGATTCCCTGAGCAAAGTTTACAGAAGCAGGTCCGACTGCGGCATTTGCACAGTTATTCCAGGTTTCGCCGTTATCAATTGACCATTCGATTTTGGTTACCGAAAGATCGTCCGTTACAAGACCTGCAACGTCCAGCCGTTTCTGAAGCCAGACCATATTTTTTGGAGAAGTTATCTGTACCTTTGGCCGAGTTCCGTCAACGACAAAGTTGAGCGGTTCTGAAGAATAGGAAACACCGTCCGCATCCACAACGGAAACGACAACGCCCGAATAGATTCCGGCCTTATCCGTAGAAAGGATGATGTTGTTGCCTTCAGCCCTTACTGAAAGAGCCCCTGCCCCTCCTGCTGCAATTGCAACCCGGATTGGAGCGACCACGTTTGCAAAGCCGTAAATATTTTCACCGGCTGCAACCGTGTAAGGTGCGGCCCAGTAAACTTTCGCATCATTTTTAATGAGGGCCTTAGGATAGGTGTGTACGACAGAAATTGTACCGCGGGCAAGACAGACGCTTCCATCTGCTGATGTTGCCTCAACGGAAATATCCTGAAGTTTATATTCAAGATTTGAAATCGGGAATTCAATTTTGTATTTGTTGTCTTCGATTTTCTGGATTGCCTTTATTGCGACAAATCCGGAATTTCCAACGCTGTATTTTGCAGAAGTTACTGCAAGAGGACATTCGATTATAGCCGTAACGTTCTGGCTTACAGCCTCATCTGGATTTTCTGAAAGTCCAAATACGGCAGACGAAGAACGAGGCTTTAAGTTAACCTTCATGCCTGATTTATAGGTCACACCGCCTACACTTTCGATATATGCGTGGATTTTGCTCTGTCGCTTTACAGAAATTGATGAAGCATAGATTTTTCCAGCTCCGTCCTTGATAGAAACTTCGAGGGAGTTTGCCCCGTAATTCAAAGAATCGCGTTCTATCATGCCGCAGACTGAATCAGTAAACTGAGGAGCATCCTGTCCGTTGATTTTAAGGCCGGCAAATTCATATACATCCCGATAGAAAACCGTGTAATAGATGTTTTCACCTTCGATCCAATTGATGAGTGGAGAAGGAGCCTTTTTTTCTTCCGGTCCGAGAGGCGCAATTTTCTTTACGAAAACCACGTTGCTTCCAGTCTGGTCAAGGCTGTCCGTAGCCAAAAATTCTACGGCTGTTACTCCGTCGAGGAAGAGTGATGAATCAAGCGAAAGCGAGAAATTGGCGGCATTTTCAGAAACGCTTACCCACTCACCCTTAATTTTTCCAGCCAGAGTTCTATATTTAATTGATTTTACAGTAAGGTCATTTCTTGAACTTGCACTTTTCGTGCAGCTTACGACACCACTGATATTTACG
>JAILRX010000251.1 GCA_024697985.1 Treponemataceae bacterium
TTGCTTGATTAGAATATTAAAAAATTTTCTTGTTCTATATGTAAATTATGTTATAATTTATGCCGATAATTTTCTAAGGGGGAAGGAAGATTTCAAATTTTCCGCATAAAAATTATGGCATTTGCAAAGAAATTTTATCCAAAAGAAGAAATTGTTTCAAAATTGACTTATCGAGAAAAGGAAAAACTTTCTAGCCTTGTTAACGGCAATTTAATCTGCATTCCTTTATTTTTTGTTTTCGCAGCGGTATTGATACCTTTTAACTTCGCCAAAGTCGGAATTATGATGGCTGTTACATCAATCGCTTTTGTTGTTTCCATGGTTTTGACAAAAAAAGGGCACATCTACGTCGGTTCGTATTTTGCAACCGTCGGATTCCTTATTTCAACTTTGATTATTTCTTTGTTCGTAGGATATTCTGATACAGGATTCGTATTTTTTAGAGGAGCTTGCTTTGCCTGTGTTATGGCAAATTTGAACTATCAGATCAGTATCAAGCGCGGACAGCTCATTCTTTTTATGATTGCGTCATTTGTTATTGTGCTTCTCAGTGCATTTACTGTTTATAGGTCACTTATTGTAAGGGATCCTATGGTAATGGCAATTACTCTTGTTGTCTGCTTCATGGGTATGTTTGCTGCCAACATGATGCTTTTGATGGCTGAAAGACAGAATTCTAAAATCATCAACCACTCTGAAAATGAGCACGTCAAGGTTGAAGAAAACCTCAATCGGATTACAAGAGTCTTGAATCAGACAAAAGAGTCCATCAATATCGGAAAGGAACTCGAAAAATCTACTTCAATCGCTTCCGGCAACATCCAGAAAATCAACGACCTGTACAAAAACCTTCTCGAATGTGCTGACGTGCTTACTGCCCAGACACAGAACGTGCGTGATTCAAGCGAGCAGGTTAACGAACATGCGGGTCTTATGAGCGAGGCCATCCAGAAACAGAACTCATCTCTTTCTCAGACTTCAATTGCCATGACGGAAATTTCGTCAAACATCAACAATATCAATGTGATTGCTGAAAAACGTCGTGAAGGCATGTCAGAGGCTGCCGGAATGCTTGATAAACAGCGTGAACTTTTGCAGCAGCTCGTCAATGATATCGAAAAGGTAAAATCTTCTTCAATGGAGATCGCAAAGTTTGTTCAGACAGTTGATTCGATTGCCGGACAGACTGCTTTGCTTGCGATGAATGCTTCAATCGAGGCAGCCCATGCCGGAACCTTAGGAAAGGGCTTCAGCGTAATTGCTCAGGAGATTCGAAAACTCTCTGAGGAAACGACCCGCAATGCAAACAAGATTTCAGATGCCTTGAAGGAAAATACAATTGTCGTTCAGGCAACTTCAGAGTCTGTTTCTGCCTTTGCCAACGCTTCAAATTCTAGTACTGATGAAATTAAGGCTACCGTAAACTCAATGGAAGAAATCATTCATGGTATCAGCGAGATAAATATTGCAACTACTGAAATTATGGATTCCGTTCAGAACGTCGTAGACCTTTCTACAGAAACCGATCATTTCGTTACCGATGTTGTCGCCAAGATTTCAGAACAGGACGACAGCCTTGTGAACATCTCAAATACAAATGATGTTTTGCAGGAAAGGGTAAACAGCATTAAAACTGCTTTGGGTGATATAAGTGGAGCAATCGACAACATCCAGAATCAGGCCCTCAGTAACGAAGAAGTTTCCCAGAAAATTGCCGCATTGCTCGACTGATTAAACTGCTCGACTAGCCGCATTGCTCGACTAGTTGAGTTGCTCGATTATTCTTTGTCCAAAAGCTGTGTGATTCGGCTAGAAACCTCATCATTCTGTTTAGCACTCTTTCTCATTTCAAAGATTACGACGTTGATTGCCGTAATCATGTCGCTGAGTGCTGACATACATTGCTGAAGTGTTACAGTCGAATCCGAAATTGCAAGCAGGTTGTCATTCTGATTGTTGATTTTTTCAACAACAGTCTTGAGGTTTTCGGAGTTGTCGTTTGCTTTTTCAACCAGGCTCTGAAGAGTCATGGTAACGTCGTGCGTAGAAGCGTTCATTCCGCTGATTCCGTGCAGAATGTCTTCGATTCCGGTGATGGTTTCACGGATGTCCTCTGCGCTCTGCTGATTTTCTGTCGCGAAAGCCGTTACCGATTCAGCTGCCTGCTGAACGAACAGCGCGTTATTTTTAAGAGTGTCAGAAATTTTTGCCGCATTCTTTGCTGTCTCTTCTGAAAGCTTTCTGATTTCCTGTGCGATAACTCCAAAACCTTTTCCCATCGTGCCTGCGTGAGCGGCTTCAATCGAGGCGTTCATAGCCAGAAGGTTTGTCTGACCTGCGATTGAGTCTACGGTCTGTACGAATTTGGCAATTTCGGTAGAAGATTCCTTGACCTGATTTACCTGTTCTACAAGATTTTTAAGGAGTCCTGCCTGCTCGTCAAGAGTTTGGGCAACGGCCCCCATTTTTTCCCTTCGCTTTTCTGCAATCGTGTTGATGTTTGAAATGTTGCCTGCAAGTTCTGTTACCATGCCCGAAGTTCCGGCCAGGTCATCAGTCTGTTCCTGGATTCGGTTTCCGATGATTTCAGACTGCTCGTTGATTGTAAGACTGGAACTTTTTGCGCTTTCGGTCTGTACTTTCAGGACTTCGGCCGCATTCAATACATCCTTGTAAAGCGCATTGATTTTATCAACACTTTCAGAAGCCTTGGTTGAAGTAACGTTGAGCTGGTTTCCGATGTTGAGCGATTCCCTCGTTTCGTTAAGAACTGTCGTGATTTTATTCATCTGTTCAGCAATCTGATTATGTTCTGATTCAGAATGCTTTACGACCGTTTCATTGTTTTTATTGGTAAAATAAAGAACGAGGTTTGCGGCAACAATGGCGTTCATATTGATTACAAGGGATGAAATCCATCCGGAAGGATCTTCACTGATGAATCCCAGATAAATCGTAAACTGAGAAGCTAAAATCAATATAAGGCTTGCAACATGCATTATGATGAGCTGATAGTTTTTGATGGCCGACATGGCGTTAAGAATTGCCATCGTAATACAGAAACATGCAATTCGATAGTTTACAAGGTTCGTATTGAGCCTGTCCGTGAAAAATGCAATTACGGAGCAGGATATTACTGTTCCGAGTGTGGAAAGAAGTGATCCTATCTGAATTTTTCCGGCGCGCACCACAAAAAGGGATGCGATGAACATAATGGAAACTGGAAACATGAATACTGCCAGTTTGAAATCCTTGATGACAAATAGCACTAAAGTGAAGAATGAAAATAGGGATGCGAAAACCTTGTCGCTTGAAATCAGGTTCGAAAGTTTTTTCTGGTCTCTGAATGAGAGTGCGTCATAAATTTCATCTTTTGGTAGAAAGAAATCTCGTTTTTTTGCTTTTTTTTCTTTTCGCATATGGTTCTCCTAATTAGCTGCACTCAAATGATAGAAAACTGTGTGTTACAAAAAAATAATGAGTAACAAAACGACTAATCAAGAGAAATTCTAAATGATAAATATGCTGCTAGCAACAAAAAAAAATTACATTTTCTCCAAAAATGGAATTAATACCAGATTAAATCCATTCTGAAGTACGGTCTTTACGCACTGTGCCAGAGCAAGTCGTGCACCGCTCAAACTTTCGTTGTCTGCCGTAACGATAGGGCAGTCGTGATAGAATCGGCTGAAAGTTTTTGAAAGATCGTAAAGGTAAATTGCGATTCCGCTTGGGTCCATGTTTCTGGCTGCTTTTTCCACGATTTCCGGGAATTTTCCGAGCAGCTTGATCAGTTCCCACTCGATGTCGCTTGTCAAAAGAGCAAGGGCGCTTTCATCAGTGTTTGGTTTCAAGCCTGTCTCATCAGCCTTTCGGATGATGGAGCAGATTCTGGCACCCATGTACTGAAGGTAAGGTCCTGTATTTCCGTTGAAGGAAAGGCTTTCTTTTGGATTGAAAATCATGTCTTTGCTAGGATCGTTCTGGAGCAAAAAGTAGTGGAGGGCAGCAAGAGCGACTTTTTCAGCAACTTCCTGTGCGTTTCCAACTTCGTCTTCACGGCCTTTTGAAGAAATTTCTTCGAGGGCTCCGTCCCGCAGACTGTCGATGAGGTCATCAGCGTCAACAACGGTTCCTTCGCGGCTCTTCATCCTTCCTTCTGGAAGATTTACCATACCGTATGAAAGGTGATAGAGCTGATTTGCCCAGCTGAATCCGAGCTTTTTGAGGATGTAGAACAAAACCTTGAAGTGATAGATCTGTTCGCTTCCTACGACGTAAATGAGCTTGTTGAAGTCCCAGTCGTTGTGTCGGCTGATTGCGGTTCCGATATCCTGCGTTATGTAAACCGAGGTGCCGTCCTTTCGGAGCATGACTTTTTCCTGGTTTTCGCCTTCTTTATTTTTGCCTGTAACTTCGGTAACGTCGATTCTGACAGAACCGTCATCGGCTTTGAAGAAGATGCCCTTTTCAAGACCGTCAAGAATTTCCTGTTTTCCCTTGAGGTAGGTTTCGCTTTCGTAATAGAGCTTGTCGAAACTTACGCCTGTTCTTTCGTAGGTTTTCTGAACTCCGCCAACGGCCCATTCGTTCATCTGTTTCCAGAGTTTGTGGACTTCAGGATTTCCTTTTTCCCACTCAACGAGCATGTTCTGTGCTTCGTTTTCAGCTTGTTCATGTTCTGCCTGGTCAAATGTTCCGTCTGCTTTTTTTCCGATGTTGTTGAATTCAACGTAGCAGTCTCCAACAAATCGGTCGCTCTTGACTCCGAGCTTTTCCGGTGTGTCACCGTTTGCTTCGTGGAATTTTTTGTATGCGAGCATTGATTTGCAGATATGAACACCACGATTGTTGATGATGTTTACCTTGAAAACCTGAGCGCCTTCGAATTTCATGATTCGGCTTACTGATTCACCGAGCGCGTCGTTTCTGAGGTGACCCAGGTGAAGAGGCTTGTTCGTGTTAGGGCTTGAAAATTCAATCATGACTCTTTCGCCGTCGAGCGGAGCATTTCCGTTCGTGTCGAATTTTCCGTAATCAGCATTCTGCTCGATAATTTTTTTGATGATTGATGAGCTTTCGCCGGCCTTGTCCAGAATTACGTTGAGGTAAGGTCCTACGGCCTTGAATTTTCCGATTGATGATGAAACGGAATCTGCACTGACAAGCTTTTCAAGTTCAGCTGCAATCTGAGGAGGTCCCATTCTGAGGGATTTTGCGTATGTAAAAAGAGGAACTCCGAGGTCGCCCATTTCAGGGTTTGGTGGAGTAACGATCGTGATTTCATCAGCATTTACTGTAAGTTCGATGCCCTTTGTCTGAATGAATTTATTTAAGTTTTCTGAAACAATTGATTTGATTTGTGATTTTACGTCTGCCATATTTTTATGGTAGCAGAAAAACGAATTTTATTCTACAAGAGTTTTTTACAAGAGACTTATCGTAGCGGCCATTGCCGAAAAACTTTCCTTGCCTTCAATCAGTTTTTCGCGGCGGAAACTGCCGAAAAGAGGCGATGCGTCTTTGTTTTTGCTGCAGCAGGTACAAAATTCAAAGGATGTGATGTTTTCTTTTGGTATTCCGCATTTTTCAAGCAGGGCAAGATTTGCTTTTTCAAGTGAAAGAGCAAAATTGTTTTCATCAGACGCTCGGACACAAGCTGGATGAACGCAATCTTTCGAAAACGTCGTTCGAAAATATTCGGCCCGTTCGCCGTCGACAAGATAGCAGCAGTCCCGTATGTGAGGTCCGAGTGCAACTTTTATTTCGCTTTTTTTTGCGCCGAACTGGTCTGTCAAAATATCAATCGCTTTTGACGCAATACCTGTTCCTTTCCAGCCAGAATGCAGGCATCCGAATACGACTCCGTTTGTTGAAGGAGCTGCGATATAAATCGGCATGCAGTCAGCGGCGGTTACGACAGGCAGAAGTTTTGAATTGTCCGTAATGATTCCATCTGCCTTAGTTTCAGTTTTTTCAATCTGAAGGGCATCTTCTTTTGTTCTAACGACAACGATGTTTTGGGAATGAATCAATTCTATGTTTACAACTGTTTTGTCAGGATATTTTTTTGAAAGATATTTCTCACGAATCTGGTTTTTTCCGTCTTTCCAGACATTCCGCATTGAACCGAGCGTAAAATTACTCAAAGAGCAACGTATTTTTTTTCCGTTGATTTCGGCTAAATCGAATTCAAAATCCATCATCATAAACCGTCAGTTCAGCTGTTCTTGTCTATTGCATCAAGAATTTTGATGGCCTGGTCAATTCCAAAAAGCGTAGTCTGGATACCTGACTTGAACCTTTCGTTCAGCGCGCCCTGAATTGCGTTTATGTTTGCAAGCGTGTCGTAGCGTGTTGCCTTGTTTGGTGAAAGAAGTCCGTTCAGAACCCTTACCATCGTGTGGCCGGCCGTCTTGAACTGAGCAAGCATGGTTTCGCATTCGTTTTCAATTGATGAAATCAATGTCGTGATTTTAGCGTAGTTTTGGATAGTTCTTGCCTGTGTCGTGCTGGCAGATTCGAAAACCGTTCCGTAGTTTCCTTTTGGAGCCAGTTCCTTGTTCAGGTTCGTAAGGTTCTGGTCAGTCCTGTTGAGTGCATTGTAGGAATCGGTGAACTCGTTCAGGTTGTCACGGTTCAAAAACTCGCCTTCCATCATGATTGTCTTGAGGGTCTTTATGTATTCCGGATAGATTTTCTGATAGAAGTTGTAGATGAATCCCAGCTGCATTTCCTTTGGAAACGGAATTCCACCCCAGCATGTTGCCCAAGGCCGGTTTGCGATAAGCGGAGTTTCTTCGCTCTTGAACATTTCCTTGATTTTGGCCGTTGTCTGCTGTCTTTCCCTGTCCTTAAGCCAGGTGTCCCATTTTTTGTCAAAGGCCTTTCGCCACTGTCCCTTGAATTTGACGAACCAGTCTTCCATTCCTTCGATTTTGTCGCAGTGCCAGGTAGCCGATCCTTGCGAAAGTTGTGTTATCTTGAGGATTGGAACCGTATTCAAAAAGGAACGGATCTTTGCTACTTCTTCGAGGCTTCTGTTTACGAAGGCCGCACATTCCTGGTCCAATTTTTCAGGATCCAGATTTGCGCTGTCTGCTGAAGATTGGTCCAATGACTGAGATTCTTTCAAATGCTGACTTTGATAGGTCGAAAGAAAAAGGGCTTCAAGCACTTCGGTGTAGACCTTGCGGCTTGAATTCATCACCTTTGCGATTGCGGCAAGTTCGTTCTGGATTGCATCGAGCTGACATGTTTTTGAGCCTCTCGTGTTCGGTCTGAATTTGGAAAGCACTTTTTCAAAAGGAAGCCGGCAGAACTGCTTGAGCCAGTCGAGAGACTGAACGCACTGATACATGTGGGCTTTTTGGTCGGCAGGAAGGCTCTGCAGTACTTCATCCATGTGGCGCAAAAGCGTCGAACGTAAATCGGTCGGAATGTCCTGATCGAAAGGGTAGGTGTATGGATTTGCGCTTTCTTCGAGGCGGCCTTCAAGTTCGGTAAAAATAAGGGAACCCATGAAGGTGAAAAAAGCTCCCGGATTTTCCTCGTAAATTGCGATTCCCATCTTGAAATACTGCGAGACATCCTTGAGAGTCTTGAGTTCCTCGTAAAACTGGTTCTGAAGGTTCATTGAGTGCGAATCAAAAATATCAACGGTTTCCTGCTCGACAGTCTTAGCCAGAATTCCAAGAAGATATTTGTTGTAAAGAAATTCAACGCTGCAGGAAGCAAAAATTGATTTGATTTTGAACCAAAGCCTTAAAAGAAAGGATTCAGATTTGATTTTAAGATTGAGGTCGCTGTCTTCAATCGTGTAAGACTGCTCTTTTTCCTGAATCTGTTCTTTTTCGGGAGAGCTGGCGTTCTGCATTTTGTTTAGAAGTTCAAGTCTTTCCTGGGTAGAAAGACTCATCGCCATGCGCTCGAAGGCTGTGTAATCACTCATAGACTATATTTTATTGCATAAGTCAAATCAGTCAAGAAGGATTTTCTTATTTACAAATTACGTGCTATAATCGAGTCATGTACGAAATAGAATTGAAAGCCCATATCGATGATGTGGAAAACGTTAGAAAAGTTTTGAATGGATTTGCTACTCAAAAGGGCAGAAGCTTTAAGCGTGACAAATATTACAAGATTTCTACTTCTGCAAGTACCGATGGATACGAAAAGGTCAGGGTAAGGACTGAAAACGGAAAGACCTACCTGACATTCAAGCAGAAGACACTGATGAAAAATCCTGATGGAACTTCCATGGAAGTCAACACTGAATCAGAAAGTGAAATCAACACCAGCGAAACCATCGAGTTGATATTCAAGAGCATCGGGGCAGTCTTGAGCCTTGAAAAAACTAAGGATACCGAACACTGGATTTACACGAGCGGAAAATACGAAATGCATATTGAACTGTGCAACGTCGGAAACCTTGGAAACTTCCTTGAAATCGAAGTGATGTCGGATAAAAATGATGAAAATACCGTTAACGCAATTCGGGAACTTGAAATGCAGATCCTGGAAAAATGCGGAATCGGCAAGGATAAAATTGAATCTAAATATTATGAGCAGCTTCTAGCTGAATCAAACGGGGGAGTCTATGAAAAATTCTGACATGAGTTTTGCTAAAAAAATCATTGCTTGCGTTGTCTGTCTTTTCATAGCAGGTGCAGTTTTTGCTGATGAAGGCATCAACGCCATAACAGGTGCTGATGTTTCGGCAAGTTTTCTTGGGAACTTTTTTTTGAACTATGATCTGGCTTTTGACTATCAGTTTGAAAAAGATATCGCTGTCGGTCTTGGAGCAAAGGCTGACTGGAACGTTCTCCAGAGCGGGTACGAGCCGCATTACGTAATTTTGCCATATATTTACAGCAAGTTTTCGCATTTTACTATGAATCTTGGCGTGAGCGTGGATCCGACTTTGCTGGCGTCAGAAGCTCCAGTCCTTCCATACATCGGACTTGGCGGAATCTATCTTTGGAATGTCGGATACGGACGGCTTGGACTTGCCTTCGGCACCGATTTGTTTTTCTCGCTTCGTGATTTTACTGATGAAAACGACACTTCTGCTCAGCAAGCTGCGGCGGCTATTTTTGGAAGTATTTTTTCGGTTTTCAACATTCCGAAAGTCTATGTCGGAATCCGTTATGAAATACCGATTTGGAATCCAAAAAAAAGTGCGGCAGATAAAGCAGATAAATTAGAAAATCAGCCTTCTGAAGAAGGAACTGGTTCCTTGAACGAAATCTGAGTAAGCGCACTTTCGATAGTGGCCTGAACTTGTGCAATGACTTCTTTTTGTTGTGCCTTGTCCAGGCCTTCTGTTTTTACAGGCGGATGGACGACGAGTCTTAAAGGACAGCCCTGAAATGAGCCTGTTTCTTCAAAAGCGTGCCAGGTTCCATCGATGGAAACCGGTACGATGTCTGCTCCCGAAGCAAATGCCAGTTTGAAGCTTCCGCTTTTGAACGGTTTTACAGGACCGCCTCGGCTTCTGGTTCCTTCCGGAAAGATGACCATGGAATGTCCGGCCTTTACCTTTTCAATTCCTTCGTAAATTGATTCAACTGCTTTTTTGACATTCTTTCGGTCCATGAAAACGCACGACATGAACTTCATCCATTTTGAAATGATTGGAATTTTCAGCGTTTCGATTTTTGCGATGAATCCCTTTGGATAAGGAATGCATCCGAGCATGATAGGCATGTCCATCAAGCCCTGATGGTTTGCTATGTAGACGACAGGCTTGTCTGCAGGAATGTTTTCGATGCCGCTTTTTTCGATTGTACAGCCGGTGATTTCCATGCAGTATTCAGCGAATCTGTTTACCTCAGGCTGGATTAATGTTCCGATTTCATCAACCTTGCCTTCTTTGTAAAGCTTCTTTGACTGTCTGTATAATTTCTTTTCTGAATTCAAAAATTTAAGGACTTTAAGCAGAACTTTGATATTTTTTATCATTTAAAAACTCTCTTTAATGTGCTAAAATATAAGAACATCTTTTGCATTTTCAAGATATACTTATAAAAATATGATAAGACAAAGTTAAAACTATGGCAAGTAGAGAGAAACAATTAAAAAACATATCAAAGTATGGAAATTTTGTAGGAATTGATGGAAAAGTCTTTGAGAACTCTGATGGAAAATCAAAAAACAAAGGCAGTTCCTGTGAATTCGAAGGCTCTTTTATAACTCACGAACAGTTCGTAAAAGAGATAAATCAAAAGCAAAGATCCAATCAGCGTAAAATTGAAAAGCGCATAAAAGGCAATCAGAAAAGCTATAAAAAGCTCCAGAAAAAAATCCAAAAGCAGAATGAGCGCCTTGAAAGCAAGAACAAAAAACTTGCGGACAAGCACGTAAAAAATGCAAAGCCGCTTTCTTCGCTCAGAACATCAATCGGTGCAAAGCTTATCTTCATGATCTCTCTCGTTGTCATTCTGGCCCTCTCTTCCGTTACCTTCATCGTTTCTTACTTTGTTGCCCAGGATATCCGCGTAAGTGCAGAAGAAAACAACCTTACCATCAACAACCGTACTAAATCAGACTGCATGAACAGAATCAACTCTGTGGTTACCAGTGTCGACGTGCTGATGAAACTCATCGGGGAAAGCATCGACCAGAACGAAAAGAACAAGAACTCGTCGATGTTCTATGAACGATACCCTGAAATCATTTCGGTTTCACTTCCGGACAGCGGCGAAATTTTCGTAAACAACAGGTTTTTGACAGTTCACGAAATCAAAAAGGAGCAGATCGAGTCGTACATCCTTACCGAAAACGAAGCGCTCGAAGAAAGTGCCACAGGCGAATTTGTTCTTAAAAACGCTTCTCCGTTTTTCATGACTCCTGTGATTGCGATTTTTTCACCGGTTGACGGTGTTCCTGAAATCAACAACATCGTAATCATGTATTCATCAGAGAAACTCTACGAAAGTTTTGCAAGCGGCTCAATCAATCAGTCGTTCTACGTAAACCAGTATGGCGAAGTTCTCGTTCATCCGGATTACAACGTGATGATGAACTTTTCAGACTTCTCGGATGATCCTGTAGTTGCAGAAATGATTTCGAACTCTGCAAGCAACGGCCAGCACATTTACGGTTCGTTCAACGAAAGCATCATAAACAAGGTTGCCACAATCATGGGATTCGGCGACTCGTTCATCGGAGCCTACAGCAAGGTTTCGGATTCGAACTCTGCCGTAATTACGACCGTAGTTCTTTCAACAATTCTTGAAGGTGTAAAAACCACGATGATCCGAAACCTGTATCTTACCGGTGCTATTTTGGCGCTGGCCGTCATGATCATGTGGCTCTACGCGCGCTCAATTACGGTGCCTCTAAAAAGGCTTGCAAACGTAGCAGACGAAATCAATCAGGCCAATTTTAATACGCCGCTTTTCGAAGAGCTTTATACTCACGGTCACGACGAAGTTGCGGTTCTTACGAATTCGACCAAAAACGAACGCGAAATTTTGAACACGATGATCAAGTTGACCAACGTCGGTGTTGTAAAGTCGGTCGTTCAGAAAAAAATAGACTTCAATCCGCATCTTAAGGACATCACAATCTTCTTCAGCGACATCCGAGGATTTACCGCAATTTCGGACGGCTTCAATACCCGTTTTGGAAACAGATCCGGTGCAGAAATCATCGGGTTTTTGAACGACTACATGAGCCGAATGGTTCAGTGCATCAAGATTACAGGCGGTGTAGTTGATAAGTTCGAAGGTGACGCAATCATGGCCTGCTGGGGCGTTCTTAGAAATGACAGCCTCGATTTTGAGGATATGGACGACGGAAATCCAGAGAAAAAGAAGCTTGAAAGCGAACATCAAAGGCACAAGGAAGAGGATGCTCTTTCTGCAATCCGCGCGACGGTTGCGATGCGATATTCGCTTAGAAAATACAACAAGGATGCTGAAATCTTTACGAAAAAGCATGCCGACGAAATCGATGCCAAATACAAGCCGCATATCAAAATCGGTTCGGGTTTGAATTCGGGGCGAGCAACCGTCGGCTTCATGGGTTCTATGGACAAGATGGAGTTTACCTCAATCGGGGATGCCGTAAACCTTGCAAGCCGTACCGAAAGTTCAAACAAGCCTTGCGGTACCGACATCTTGATAACCCAGGACACCTACGATCTTTTGAAAATGAACTTCATCAGATGTCCTGAAAACAACTACACCATCAGCGAAGAGTGTGAAAAAGACGAAGTTGTCGTAGAAAAAATCCCGGTTCAGTTCGAGGTAAAGGGAAAGGGAAAACAGAATTTCTACGGCGTGGTAAATATGCCTCAGTTCGACGTTCAAGAGTTCTTTGAACAGGACGATGAAAAATTTGTTGCTGACGCAGACTGTCTGGACGTTGTCGGTCCTCGCGGTCCTAAGACGCTAAAGGAAATGAGAATTCTGCTCGGAATTGCAGAACCTGACTTTGGAGGAGTAAATCTGGATGAGTCCGAAAATAAAATTCAGATTAGCACTAACTAATACTTTCATCGTTCTTTTCTGCCTTTCGATTTGTGCTTTTTTTATCTGGTTGTTTGTTAAAGATCTGAATAAATCCTCAGTCCGAACGGACAAAGATTCGATTGCGACCATTTCGTTTAAATACCGAATTGCACAGCGAAAATATGCCGACCGAACAGTCTGGGAACGACTTTCTGACGATGCTCCTCTTTACGACGGCGACACGATCCGAACGGCTGATATGTCGCAGGCAAAAATCAATTTTGGAAACAACGTTGTCCTCGATGTTGATGAAAATACCATGTTCAGGATTTCCATTTCGTCTGACGGACAACTTCAGGTTTCAATCGACGGCGGAAACATCGAGTTTGATACGACCTCTTCTGATGAAAGCATTTCGGTACAGACATCGGACGGTTCTTCTGTAAATTTGGAAAGCGGAAGCCGCCTTGTTGCTAAAAGTGATGAGTCATCCACATTGCAGATGCTTTCCGGAAACGCTTCCGTTACGACCGAATCCGGCCAGGTTACGAAGGTTGAAGGCGGCGAAAGCGTAAAGGTTGAGAAGGGCAAGGACATAAAGAAGGAAGCTGTCACGGTAACTTCGATTCCGACAAATCATAAAATCCTGATTTTTGAAAACCAGCAGTTTTCGAACATAAAGCTTGAATGGAACGTTTCCAAATCAGCAAATCTCAGCGATATGAAAGTCCAGACTTCCTCACAGAAGGATTTTTCTGAACTTTCAGAAGAAATTTACGTGCAGAACGTTAGGTCCTGCAACCTCAGAGTTTTTCCAGGTGCAACTTACTGGCGAATTGTTGCCTCATCTTCGGATGAGCCGGAAAGCCAGGTTTTGACGAACGGCAAAATCAGCGCAGAACTGGTTTCTTCGGTAGTTCCTGTCTTGCCTCAGGTTTCACAGAACTTTTCGTTCAGGAAAAACGTGCCTAACGTAGTTTTCTCTTGGCGTGGAAATGAATTTGCTTCCCACTACAAGCTTGAAGTTTCAAAAAATCCCGATTATTCAGACTTAGTGATAGAAGAAAAGGTTCCTTCGAACAGATACACCTGCGCAATTGATGAAGGCAAATATTACTGGCGTGTCGTTCCGTATTACACGTTGAATTTTTCCGGCTATTACGAGCCGACCGAAAGCCGCTCCTTTGTCGTCACCAGACGCACCGATTACGAAAAGCCTTCGCTTTTGTTCCCGTCTGAAAACGCGACCTTCTATTACGAAAACGAAACTTTTGACGTTCAGTTTGCCTGGAGGTCGGAAGTAAACGAGGGCAATTACAAGATTTATATTTCTGATGATGAAAAATTTGGAAACATCATCAGTGAATTTGACACATCGAATAAAAATTATTCAGCTCATTTGAACACATCAGACTTCAAGAAGGGAAAATATTTCTGGAAAATCGAACAGACCTTCAAGGACGAAGAAGAAAAAAGCGGAACCAAAACTCTGGTTTCAGCTGCGCGCACCTTTGACGTAGAAAAATTCATTCCGGAACTGTCGCATCTTCTGTATCCGACGGAAGGCTTTGCCATGGAAGAAGGCTCTGTCAAAGGCATGACCTTCCTGTGGAAGGATGTTTACGGGGCTGGCGAAAACGGCTCTTACGACGTAATCCAGTTTTCAACATCCGATTCTTTTACGCCTCTCGTTCTCGAAAAGAAAATCGCGGCAACTGAAATCAACGGCTTAAGCCTTAAAAACGGCGTCTATTACTGGCGTGTAAAAGACAGTATGGGCAACTTTACGGAAAGCCGAAGTTTTACAGTTCTCAAGCCGCTTGAAAAAGTACAGTTTGTCTATCCTCGCGAGCGCGAAAAAGTTGTCCTGAAAAACGGTTCTTTGCTCGAAACCAGATGGAACAAGGTTGATGGCTGTGATTACTACAAGGTCA
>JAILRX010000254.1 GCA_024697985.1 Treponemataceae bacterium
TCTTTGGCACCGACATATCATGCCTTCTTTTGTCAAAAAAAATAACTACGATTTGGTTTTTTTCAAGGTCGGTCAAAAATGCTATCCTTTTACCGGTAAGGTCAAGGGAATCGCAGTTGTTCACGAAATCATTTCTGAGTCGTTAAAACATATAAGTTCGGGCATCGAAAGACGGCTTTTGATTAACTCGCTCAAAAAAGCCCACGCAATCATCAGTTCAAGCCAGTTCGTTAAAAATGACATGGTCTCTCTTGGAATAGATCCAGGTAAAATTCACGTTATCTATACTGGAATTGACCATCAGCATTTTTTCCCAAAGACGGATTTTAACGACGAATTCGTAACAATCAGTCCATTTTCTATCAAAAGGCCTTTTTTCATTTATCCTTCATCAATCACAGATTATGAAAAAAATCATATCAACCTTGTAAATGGTTTTTCGTTTTTCAAGGAAAAGACGAACCTTCCTCATAGGCTCGTACTTGCAGGAAGCGAAGGTCAGATTTCACCGGCCGTTCATGAACTTGCCGCAAACTGTCCTGCAAATTCAGACATTTTTTTGACAGGATATTTCCCCCATCAAAACCTGCCAGATTTGCTTTCAAGCGCTGAAGCCTGCGTATATCCGTCCTTAATTGAGGGAAGTGGAGTGCCTGTTCTTGAGGCCTTGGCTTCCGGAATTCCTGTAATCTGTTCTAAAAGCGGAGTCTTGCCTGAAATTACCGGCGGACATGCGATGTTCTTTGACAGCAACAACGTCAATGAGCTTTCTGACTGTCTTGAAAAGATTGCCACCGACAAGGAATTCAAAGACAAGCTTGTAAAAGACGGCATTACCTGGGCCGACAACTTCTCATGGCAAAAAAATATCGAAGAAACCTACCTTTTGGTAAAGCAGATCCTTCGATAATTTTCAATTATTTTTATTATTTAGTTTTTCCGATTTTGTTACGAAACCTTTACATCACTCAATGAACGCAAAGCATTTACGTTGATTTTTGAGCTGTCTTCAACCATGTCTTTCGTGATTGTAAGCTTGTTTTCGCCTTCAACAGATGGGATTTCGAACATGATGTCAAGCAAAAGTTTTTCAACAATGGCTCTTAATCCTCGAGCACCTGTCTTCTGTTTGATTGCGATGTCAGCGATTGTATCAAGCGCATCTTCTGTAAAATCAAGATCAACTCGGTCCATCTTGAAGCTTGTCTTAAACTGATTGATGATTGAGTTTTTAGGTTCAGTCAGGATTACTTTAAGGTCATCTTTTGTTAATTCCTTGAGTGCGCAGCAGTTAGGCATTCGTCCGATAAGTTCAGGAATAAGTCCGAATTTTACGAGGTCGTCCGGAATAACCTGGTTCAAAAGTTCTTCCTTCTCTTTTTCATCCATAGTCTGCAAGTTTGCACCGAAACCGATGCTGTGCTGATGAATTCGAGACTCTACGATTCCGTCCAATCCTACGAAGGCTCCTCCGCAGATAAACAGAATGTTTGTTGTATCAATCTGGAGCATTTCCTGATTTGGATGTTTTCTTCCGCCCTGTGGTGGAACGCTGGCCTTGGTTCCTTCGATGATTTTCAAAAGAGCCTGCTGAACGCCTTCACCGGTAACGTCCCTTGTAATTGATGTGTTTTCGCTTTTTCGGCCTATTTTATCAATTTCGTCGATAAAGATGATTCCGTGTTCAGCAGCTTCGATGTTGTCATCTGCAGCCTGAATCAATTTCAAAAGTACGTTTTCTACGTCTTCTCCGACATAACCGGCCTCGGTAAGAGTTGTTGCGTCGGTAATTGCGAATGGAACGTTCAATTTTTTTGCAAGGGTTTTTGCAAGAAGGGTTTTACCGCTTCCCGTAGGTCCAATCAAAAGAATGTTTGATTTTTCAATCTGTACGTCATCATTCTCGTTGAAAGAATTCTGATTCATCCTTTTGTAGTGGTTATATACTGCAACGGAAAGAACTTTTTTAGCATAGTCCTGTCCGATTACATACTGATCAAGAAATTCCTTGAATTCTTTTGGAGTAGGAATGTTTTCAAAATCCAAATTTGCACCGTTTTTTTCAGAACGCATTTCTTCCTGAAATAACGATTTGCACAGTTCAAGACAGGTAGGGCAGATTGCAGCACTGTTGTCTGGTGCATAAATCAGCGGTCTTGTTGCGGACTTAGCTTTTTTACAAAACGAACAATAGTTTCCGGCTCCCTTATTTTGCAACATCAAAGGTACCTCTTGTTACGATATGATCTACGATTCCGTAAGCTTTTGCATCTTCGGCGGTCATATAAAAGTCTCTTTCCATGTCCTTGGCAACCTCATCCTTTGATTTTCCGGTCTTTTCAGCGATGTAGTCGATGCAAAGTTTTTTCAATCTGAGGATTTCTTTTGCCTGAATGGAAACGTCTGTTGTCTGTCCCTGAACTCCGCCCATTGGCTGATGAATCATGACGCGGCTTGAAGGAAGGGCAAATCGTTTTCCGACTGTTCCGCCTGCAAGAAGGATTGCTCCCATGCTTGCAGCCTGACCCATACATATTGTCTGGATCGGGCTTTTTACGTACTGCATCGTATCGTAAATTGCAAGACCTGCCGTAACTGATCCACCAGGGGAATTGATGTACATACAGATGTCTTTTTCAGCATCTTCTGATTCAAGGTAAAGAATTTGAGCTACAATTAAGTCCGCAGATAAGTCTGTTATTTCCCCATCAACGAAGATAATTCGTTCCTTCAAAAGACGAGAGTAAATATCATAACTTCTTTCTCCCATACCTGTTCTTTCGATAACGTATGGAACCAGCGTATTCATTTTTTCGTTCATAACTGTAAACCTCAAATCCTTATTAATTTATGACTTAGTTCTGTTTGAACAATTCAGCAAAAGTTGTCTTATCACCTTTAGAAATTTTTACTTTAGCAAAGAGTTCATCATAAAGTTTCTGTTCTTTGATTTCGTCCTTGATGTATTCCTTGCTGTTGTCATCCTGATAGTGCTTCTTAACTTCATCAACTGAAACACCGGCGTTTGCAGCAATTTTTTCATACTGAGCTTCGATTTCTGCGTCTGTAACTTCGTATGTCTTGTCCTTGAGCATAGATTCTACGATGATTCGGCCCTTAAGGTTGTTTTCAGCTTCTGTTTCCCATTCTTTCTGAAGGTCTTCTTTTTTCTGACCGGCAGATTTCATGAATTTTTCGAGCTGTTCTGTAGAGCACTGGAACTGCTGAGCCATCATTCTCCATCGTGAATCAAGTTCAGCCTGGAGGAGTGAAGCAGGTACTTCAACTGTGTTCTTGGCAACAAGCTGTTCGAGCAATGCATTTACTTTCATGTCCTTTAATCGGTTATCCAAAGCTGTCTGCATGTTCTTTTTGATGTCATTCTTGAGGTCTTCAAGAGTGTTGTATTTTTCGTTAACGTCCTGAGCAAGTTCATCGTCCAAATCAGGAAGCTGTCGGATTTTCAAAGCTGTTACTGTTACGCTGATTTTCTTTGTTGTTCCAGCAAGTTCCTTGTCTTCGAAATCCTTGTCGAAAGTCTTGTTGATTTCTTTTGTCTCATCTTTTTTCATACCGATGATTTCGTCATCGATCTTGTAGATGTTTTCACCAGAACCGATTGTGAATACGAATCCTTCTCGTTTAGATCCGTCGATTACTTTTCCGCTTTCATCAAGTTCGCAATAGTTGATTGTTACGATGTCGCCTTTTTCAGCTGCATCTGTATCTTTCTTGTCGATTACCATTGCATTTCTTTCACGGATTGATTCAAGTTCTTCTTTAAGGTCGTCATCTGAAAGTTTAACCTGTGGTTCCTTGATTTCTACTCCTGAGAAATCTTCAACCTTTACGTAAGGCATTATGTCGTATGTAACTTCAAATTTCAAATCTTTTGATGTGTCGAGTTCAGGCATATCAGCAAGCTGTGGCTGTGAGTAGGCGAGTGGGCGCAAGTCAGATTTCTGTTCATCCAATTCTGCAAAAATTTCGCTCAATGCTTTTTCGATCAAGTCACCTGTAACATCATTTTTGATTGCGCTACCGTATTTCATTTCCAAAACGTTTACTGGAACTTTTCCCTTTCTGAATCCAGGCAACTGCAATTCTTTAGAATATTTTTTCAATGATGAAGAATAAGCTTCTGCTACATCTGCTTTTCCAATAGTAACTGACAATTTAACAGCAGATTTTTCGATTTTGTCGAAGGTTTTAGTAATTTTCATGTGACCATTCCTTAAATTTTTTCTTTCTTGCAAAAAAAAAGCGATTCAGATTTCTCCGAATCGCCTTCGCTTAGAGCGGAAAACGGGATTCGAACCCGCGACATCCACCTTGGCAAGGTGGCGCTCTACCCCTGAGCTATTTCCGCAAGATTTGCTACGAATTCCAATTCGTATGCGTGCTAAACATCCAATGCCTTACACTAAACAAGTGCGAGAGGAGGGACTTGAACCCTCACGCCAAGGGCACTAGATCCTAAGTCTAGCGTGTCTGCCATTTCACCACTCTCGCTTGTATCAAGCAGTGAAATCAATTCACTTTGCGAACAAGTAAAATCTATTGATTTACAAAGGTTTTGTCAAGTCGCAAAATTGATGAGCGACCGGAGGTTCGAACTCCGGACCCACAGATTAAGAGTCTGTTGCTCTACCAGCTGAGCTAGTCGCCCGAATTGATGTATTTAATATATTAAAATAACGTTTCTTTGTCAATAAAGGTAAGAATATTTTTTATAAAGGGGAGACATTTTTTTGACGGAGCA
>JAILRX010000259.1 GCA_024697985.1 Treponemataceae bacterium
TTCAAGAACGCTCACTCGTTATTAGCGGTGAACGTTTAAGAATATATCACTCGTAATTTTTTTTGTCAACACTTTTCATAAAAAATATTTAAATATTTTTTATTTTTTTTTGACTAGAAACTGAAAAAGATTAATTCTCAGTTTCTTTATTTTCACTTCCAGCAGCCTTACTCTCAGCTTTGGCAGTTTTGTTTCCTGTTTTTGTTGATTTAGGAGTTTTTTCTGTCTTTTCAGACTTTTTCTCTTCTTCTGAAGAAGAAACTCCAAGAGCAGCCTTTTTTTTGTCTAGTTCTGCAACAACTTCTTGGGCTTCCTTGAAATACTGTTCAAAGTCTGCGTTATCAGCTTTTAAAGATGCTGTTTTTTTATTCATGAAAAATTCATAAGCGAACTTTCCAATCTGTGCATATTTTTTTTCAAGTTGTGTTTCAAGTTTTTTAAGTTCGATCTTAGTAACACTTTTATCACCAAAATTCTGAACGGCATCACCGGCCTTATCAAAAGCAGATTTAGAAGCGCTTACGCTTTTATCCATAAATTCTTTCATTTTTTCAAAAAAAGCCATACTCTACTCCTTATCAACTTAAAATTTATTTATCGGTGCGCTTTGAAACTACATGCACCTTTCCAGAACGTTTGATTCCGTCATCACGATTTTCTCGTTCATCCTCAAATTTCTTGGAACGGAAAGATTTTTTTGGAGCTTCAGATGCAGCAGTCTTCTTTTTCTCAAAGGCGGCCTTCTTCTTTTCTTTTTCATCTTTATCTATGAATGAAAGAGCAGAATCAAAGCCCTTGCAAAACTTCTGAAGTTCTGAAGCAAAAATTACAATGGCATGTCGCTCATCAACTTCATCTTTTTTACTTTCAACAATCTGAAGAAAGACATCACCCTTGCGATTTTCTTTTACATTAAAATAATACGCTCTGTTATCAACTACAATTTGATTTGTATATAATTCGCCTCGAATTCCCATAGCCTTGAATGTACCATATTTCAAAATATAAAGCAATAATATCGCTTTTTAAAGTTTACAAGCCTGTTCATCAGCATTGATGATGATATCGGAATGCCACTGCAAAAGTTTTTTCTCAAGATCCGCATTATCACCCTTGACGTCAGCCATAACGCGAAAAACAGGTTCTGTTCCGCTGCCCCGCATCCAGATAAAAGCAATCGGATAGTTCATCGCATCGTAAAACTGAATTTTCAAACCGCCTTTACCGGAAAGAGAAAAATCCTGAATGTCATCAGTCTGCTCGGTGCCGTTATTTGAAAAAGAGCGCCAGGATTCAAGTCCGTATTTTTTTAGCACAGTCCTGTTTTTATTCCACCAGCTCAGAAACATCTCCTGATAGACACCTTTTAGTTTTCCGTGATCAGAAGTTTTTACGTGAAGTACAGCCCTGCTTTCAGAAACACCCGTCGTTGTATAAACAGGGAGAGTTTTTACCACATCAGAAAGTGAAAAATCTTTTTTATATGAAGATTCCTGATTTGAAAGGATGCACCATCGATGGAAAAGACCGTAACAGATTTTTCCATTCGGAAGGACTTCATCCTGAAGGCAAAGCAGCTTGAGAAGAGCAAAAACAGTATTGATCGGATCACGTACGCAAGAAGGATAAGTTATCGTTCCGCCGTTAGAACCTTCACCAAGGATTCTTACCTGACAGCCCTGATTTCTAAGCTTACGGGCAAGATTTACGACATTTGCCTCACCTACTTCGGCACGAAAAACCCTTGCAGAAAAAACTCTGGCAATTTCTTCGATGCGCATGGACGTAGGATCATTTACTGCAACTGCGATTTTTTCAGACTTGAACTGAGGAAATTTCTGGGCAAGATAATCCATATACGAAAGTTCAGCAAGAACAGAAAGAGAAAAAACTTCCTGAGCCTTCAGAATCTGAGCAGAAGTTCCGTCCCAGTAAACGATATTTCCACGATCTCCGTCACAGTCGGGCATGTAACCGATTTTTACGGTAGGATCGCCTGCTGCATGAAGTTTTTCCATAAAGTGAGCAACATGAACAAGATTTTCCGGTTCAGGAATGATTTCATGTGCAATTTTAAAAGGTTCATCATTTATTGAATAGAACGGTATTTTATTCTGCTTGAAAATTTCTTTATCAATAGAAAGAGTTCTTGCACTTCCGTTAAAATCGCAGGCAATGGATACAGGATTTTGAGCATTGCTTTTGATGATTGAATTGAAGATTGCATCCTGAACGGATTTATCGGTACTGGCACTTATGACCTGTCTTGAAAATTCCATGTAGGAATAAACGCAGTCGCCCTTATTCATTTCACGACCTGCAAAAATCTTATTAACCTCCGCCATGTTGGCAGCGTAATTTGCATTGCATATTTTATCGATGATTTTTTGATTCGAACAGTTTGATTTGAAAAGAGCTATCAGATCCTTGGCATCATTTCCGTCAATTACACCACCGTCGTTAAGACCAAATTTAATTCCGTTGTGACCGACAGGATTGTGGCTGGCAGAAATATAGACGAAGGCATCAAAACTTCGGGCATAAGCCATGATTTCAGGAGCCGATGCAACGCCGACATAATTAACCTTCATTCCGCAGGCGTAAAAAACAGGAACCATAGCCTTGACGATTGATTTTCCGGTGGGACGAGTATCGGTAGCAAGGGCGATCGTATACTGAGAACCATCTGATTTAGGACACTTTTTTGAAAGCCACTGTGAAAAAGAATAGGCAGCCATTGCACTTACGGCAGCATGAACATCTGAAATCTCTGTCGTAAAGTCCTGCTCCAAACCTGATTTTGCAAAAATACCGCGCCATCCAGAAGCAGAAAGGATAAGGTGCGACAAACATTCATTAATTGACTCTTCTGTATAATTCATATCTGTGCGAATTATACCATAACGATTATTGACAAACAAGTTTAGAGCATTGATAATTTTAAACCGTTATGGATCTTGATTTTTCTAAAATTGAAGCCGTCATTTTTGATTTGGACGGCACTGTTTATCAGCTGAATGACTTTCAGACAAAACTTTTCCTCTCATTTCCTTTCAGTCCACGAAAAATAAAGGCAGATCAGAACACAAGAAAGGAACTTGCCGACAAGGATTTTCAAGATTCAGAAGGATTTTATGCAGAATTCTTTAAAAAATGTGCGCAAAAATCTTTTTCAAAATTCGACCTCTTTCTTTTAGACACTTTGACAAAGCACAAAAAACTGAAAGCAGTAGAAAAAATAACAAATAGCAAAATTGAGAAATACAGAATCTGGTACTTTACAAAATACCTTCCAAGAATCTGCAAATTAATCAGCGATTATTATCCAAAAAGAGAGGAATTTGACGATCTTCTGGTTCAATTCAAAAGGACTGAAACGCCTTTCATCATTTTTTCAGATTACACCTTTGCTGAAGAAAAAGCTGAGGCTGCAGGCCTTATGGACAAAAAAGCCATGATGGTTTTCTCCGCTGAAGACATGGGATGCCTCAAACCTTGCGAAAGAGCTTACACGACAATCGAAAATTCAATAATGTTCAAAAACTATGGATCCAGCAACATTCTGATGGTTTCAACGAATGATGCTGATGGAGAAGGCGCAAAAAGAGCCGGATTCACTTTCATGAAAATTATCGATGATGAGGATGAACTGCAAGAATATCAGGAAAGCGACGTATACGCGATGACCTGGAAAGATTTCGCCGACAAACTGGACTCATATTTAAGGCAAAAAGCCATTAAATACACCCACTGAAATCAATAAATATCGATTATGTAGGTAATTTTTCTCTCGTTTTTATCAAAATCCGTTACGGTAAGCGTAATTTCATTCTTTCCACGAATTAACTGCACTTCTCCCAGAAACTGTTTTTTAGGAAGTGCGAAAATTGTCGAGAACGGATAGTTTGTCTTTCCACCGGCCTGGCAGAATCCGTTTTTGGAAAGCAGCATATCGTAATTTATTGTAGAAATATTTTTTCCGTTAACAAAAACAGATGTGGACAAAGGCATTCGTCCGGCAGAAAAATCCCGGTAGATTGAATAAAAGCCGTTCGGCAAAACCTTCCTCTCGTCAAGGCTGTAAACAGTACCCTTTTTATTCTGCAGATAAAGTGAACCCGGATAAACCAAAAGGCGGTCCTGAATTTTTGGCAGGATGATGTACGAATTGATGGCTACATGACTCTGCGTATCAATTACCTGAAATTCCAAAGTCTCGTGTTTGTCATGAAATCCACCGAGTCCTTCAAAATCAGGAGAAACTTTTGCAATGACGTTTCCTGTCTGAACATTGCCGTCTTCAAAAGAATCATCTTTTATTTCTGAAAGGTTCGAATAGACCGAAATCATTTTGTCAGGATGGGCAACAATCAAAGTTGAGCCAAGCGCCGAAGGAAAATCCTCGTAGTATGATGAAGACGCATCATTTTTATAGATGATCTTGCCGTCACTGAAGGCCTTTACATCCGATTCCGGAGATGAAAAAACAAAGCCTGGAACAAAATATCCTTCTCTGTTTTCTCCAAAATTATATCTGATTGAAGAAGACTGAGTTTTTGCAGAAGACGACTTAGGCGAACTAAGATCGACAGGCCAGTCGGCGCAGAACAGAGGCTCAAGCAAAATTAATGCAAACAAAATCGTATAAATAAAAAATCTTTCAAAACGTTTCATGGACAATCCCTCGTTAACGGCGAACCACTTCAAGGCAGGCAATTTCATCATCAGAACCAACGAACAGAAGGTTTTCATACGAGCTTACAAAAACATTCTTGGCGGCAAAAGTGTACTCGCCGACAATATTTGAAGTTTTTTCAATGAATGTGATCTTGCAGTTTTCGTTATTTCTGGTAAGAATGCAGATTACGTCAAGTTCAGGAATTTCGGCAAATTTCAGAACCTTGCCATCCAAAGGAACCCTCTTGGACTTGAATTTCTTGCAGTCAACAATTCCAAGATGATTTTCACTGTTGTAATAAACATAGTTTGAGTCTTTTGTAAAATAAACTTCAGAAGTGGTGATTCTCTGATCGTCATAGTATTCGTGAAAAACAGGCTTGAGCTGAGAACCGACTTTTTTGTACAGAACGAAGCGCTGCTTGTCATAACCGCTGATGCAGGCGACAAACTCTCCCGAATCCGAAACATCAACTCCGTAAATAACCTGATAGTCGCTTCCCATCGGATAGGCTGAAAGCCAGGAAGTCTTGTCGTTGTCCAAAACCCGGATTTCACCGTCGGCAAAACCGATTACACATCCGCCAGTTGAAGAAGAAAAATCCGTTATCGGGGAATATCCCTGATATTGATAGAGTCTGTTTCCAGAATAATCGAAGGCAGATACTGAATTTCCGCCAGGGGCAAAAACAAAAAGCCGGTCTTCCTGAAGATAAGGAAATCCTGCTGAATCTATCTTTACGGCAGAAGAACCGTCTGCATTCATAATGTTGAAGGAAGTAGAGCTGTCGTTGTAGCGGACAAAATAACTGTCTGAAATCGAACAGCGTTCGGACACGTCATAGGCATAGGAAAGCTGACCGTCCAAAGTAAAATAACCGGCAGTAGAACCAAGTCTGAAAGGCACCAAAGTCTTGTCCTTGGAGGCAACCACTTCCGTTTCGGAAAGATTGAGTGTCCATTTTGGCAAAAGTTGAATTTCAACGCGCGTCGGTAAAACGCAAAATATTGTATATAAGATAACAAAAACTATTATCAATATGACAGGCACAGTTATTTTTTTTTTGTTTTTCATAGAAATAATGGTATAATACAAAAAGATTGATGTCAAGAAATCAAGCAAAGGAGGAATTTTATGACGTACAAGGAGCTTTTTGACAAGGCCCTGGAAGCAAGCGAAAAATCCTATTCACCCTACTCTCATTTTCCAGTAGGCGCCGCACTTTTAACGGAAAGCGGAAAAGTTTTTTGCGGATGCAACGTAGAAAACCGTTCCTTCGGAGCAACCAGATGTGCAGAACAGACCGCAATTCAAAAGGCCGTATCTGAAGGAGAAAAGGAATTTGCCGCAATTGCAATTGCAACCCCGAAATCAGACTATCCGGTGGGACCTTGCGGAGTATGCCGGCAGATAATCAGTGAGTTTGCTGATGAAAAAATGCCCGTGATTTACGGCTGCAGCTGGGAAAATCACATCGAAAGTGACGTAGAAACCCTCTATCCAAGCGATTCTCTGCACGAATTAGGCTCAAACTGACACTACTCGTGCAAAATAACGCAATGTTTGCGAAATATTCAAACGATAAAACTTTATGGTTGACAAAAAAACGTAAACATTGCAAAATACTACATAGTTTTACAAAACCAAAATCGTTAAAGGAATTAAAAAATGGGTGACGACATCCTGACTATCGAAGAAGTAGCTAAGTACCTTAGAGTTTCAGAACGAACAGTTTATGATTGGGCTCAAAAAGGTGAAATTCCATCTGGAAAGATTGGAACAGTTTGGAGATTCAAGAAATCTGAAATTGAAAAATGGGTTAATGAAAGACTTACATCAGGGCAGAAACCTGTCTCACAGTCTATGCAGATTCAGATAAAGAACATTCTTTCACCTGACCGCATCGTATTTTTAACACATTCAACAAAGCATGACGCATTGGTTGAGCTTTCAAACAATCTTGCAACAGCTCCTCAGATCAAAAATCATGAAGAACTTTCAAGCGAAATTTTGAAACGAGAAGAACTTATGTCTACGGCAATCGGACGTGGAATCGCAATTCCTCACGTACGACTTTCTTCTGTAACAGACCTTGTAATGAGCGTCGGTATCTGCAAGAGCGACATCATCGATTTTGCCACCCTCGACGATACACCAGTAAAACTTCTGTTCATGATTGCAGCTTCTTACAACCAGCATGCATATTATCTTCAGACACTTTCCTTTATCAGCACAAAATTAAAGGACAAAGAACTTAGAGAAGCACTTTTGAATGCACAGACTCCACTTGATGCATACAACATTCTCGTAAAATAAATTTTGCTAAAAGCAAAAAAAAAGCTGCCTGATTTTTTCAAGGCAGCTTTTTTTATTTACATCAGTTTTTTTACATCAACCTTTACTGGGCAAGTTCTATATTGAGCCATTTCTGGCTGTCCGACATGCTTTGGGCAACCTTACCAAAATCAACTTTGGCAGTCGTTTCTCCAAGAACATACCACTCATCCCCAACCTGAAGTTTTGCACCAGGCAAATCCAGAAGAGTTCCCACCATTGCATGACTGTATTCGACAGAAACAAAGAACGTGCTTTTTATATCCATCATGTTGAGCAGAATCGCACACAAAAGACTACGGCTGTCACAATCTGATTTTTCACCTGCAAAGGTTGAAATCAGGTTTTGAAAATCTGAGCCGTCCGGATTTCGGCCATAAGGCAGGTTTTGCACGAAAGAAAGAATCGACTGAGCATAAACGGCGTCGCAATTCTCTTTTCCAAACGAAAGCGAATAAATTTTAGAGCACAAATCAAAGCAGGCTTCCTTTACCCGCCCGTACGAATCCCGGTAAATCAACTGATAGAAACGCTGCCAGGAAGAAAACCAATAATCAGTATTGCTGAGCATCTTCAAAATTTCATATTCACGGTTGATGACATATTCGTTTGCCTCAGCATCAATTTTATCAAACTGAACGGAGGTCGTGACTCCTGATATCGTTACGTTCTTGCGAATTTTCCCCTCTTTCGGGTAAACAAAACTTGTAACAGGTCCTGGAGTGAAAAAACTTCCGTGGTCGATGAATACGCTGTCGAGACAGGAAAGAATGACGCTTTCAAAAATCGGATTGTTGCCGGCAGCAGTATAGCCAAGTACAGAAAGGATCTGTTTTTCACTTAGCTGGATGGCAAGCAAATAACCTATGCAAGGCGTGTTTTGAAAATTGAACTCCATGTAGGCAATTTCACAAGGATAGTTTCTGTAATCAACGGGGCTTACATCACATTTTGAGCAGGCAAGCTGCTTTGCGGAAAAAGCGATGCTGTCGCCAACCTTGGAAAATCTTTCCTTTGGATAGACATTGACAATTATTTCAACAGGAATAAAATCGCTGAGGCAGTAATAGCCGGTTTCTGTTTTTTCAGCCAGATAAAAACCATCCACGAGGTCGATTGCAAAACCGTTTTTTTCATCATGCAATATTTCTGAAAAAATAAGGTTCGGAATAAAAAACAGAATCAAAGTAAAAATAGTTAAAAATCGTAACCGTTTACACATAAACATTTCTCCAATATAATTAACGGATGAATTCACTTGAAATTTTATTCGAAAATGACGAAATCCGCATAATAAACAAACCTTACAACCTTCCGACACAGGGCGGTCAGGGCATAAAAAATTCGGTGGATTCACTTTTGGAAGAACAGCTGGGATGCAAGGCCTATCTTGTCCACCGATTAGATAAAGAAACAAGCGGCATTTTAGTTACGGCAAAAAATCCGAAAGCCGCCCAAAAATGGACAGGTCTGATTGCAGCCAAAAACGTAAAAAAGACATATCACGCGCTTTGCTTTGGAAAACTCAATCAAAAAGAAGGAATCATCAACGAAAGCATCAGCGAAAAAGGCTGCGTGAAAGAAGCAAGGACAAAATTCAAGGTGCTTCAAACCTATTCCATGGATGACATGGATTTCAGTCTGATAGAACTGGAACTTGAAACAGGCAGGATGCATCAGATTCGAAAACACCTTGCACAAAAAAACTGTCCGATAATTGCTGACGACAAATACGGTGACTTCAAGAAGAACAAGTTCCTCCAAAAAGAACACGGGATCAAAAAAATGATGCTCGTTTCCAAAAAGCTTACACTTCCGTCTCAGATGAACATCAAGCCGATTGAAATCCAATACCCTCTTCATTTTCAAGAGGCAGTAGAACTTTTTTCTAAAATTTCTTATAATTAAAGTGAGTTTGAAGTATTTCAAACTTAAAAACAAAAATTAAGTTTTTAAAATCAATAAATAAGGGATTTCAATTCATATTATGAAAGACAATGAAATTTCACTCTCGTATCTACAGTCACTTTCGACTGCAGATCTTCTTCTTTTGGCCGATGACTATGGCATCGATATTCCAGAACAGTTAAACCGAAGTTTTATAATCTCTGAATTATATGAGGTTGCACAAGAATCACTTGCGGATGAATTTGAATCAGAACTTGTAAAAACTGATGCAGTTGTTGAAAATTCAATGACGCTGCCTGAAACCTACAACGAAACCACAGTGGATTTTGTTCTCAGAACCCCGGCCTGGATTTACGTTTTCTGGGACATCAGCAATTCAGACATGCACAACATCATAGCACAGAGAAGTTTTGTAAGACTTTTCCTTAAAATCTGCTTTTGGAATGAAGATGAAGAAAAGCCTGAATATTCATTCGATATTTCGATTTCACCAGAAAGCAAATATCAATACGTTTTGATTCCTTCAAACAAAAAGAAAATTTCAATAAATCTTGTTGCCGAACTTTCGGGCAAAAAATTCGAAAATCTGGCAACATCAAGACAGCTGATGATTCCACAGAGTCGTCCTGAAATCACGTTGGAAAGCCTGGATGCTCCGGTCGAGCCTATCATGGAACTTTCAGGAATGAAGGAACTGCTGAAATCACAGTATGAATCTCACCGAGAATCATAAAAAAAAGTTGAAGAGGTTATTTTATGTCGTCTAATTCTCTAATTTTTCATTTTGTAGCACATAAACCATATTATAAAACAAACAACGAAGACTATTCTTCACAGACGCAAGCAATATTCTACGCCATTTCTCAGGTTTACATGCCGCTTTTGAACATGTTTGCAAGCCTGGAATTGGACGAAGTTCCTTTCAAGATGGGAATGACAATTTCACCGACACTTTGCGCACAGTTAAGTGATCCAGAAATCCAGCAGGGCTATGTTGAATGGCTTGATAAGCTGATTGAACTGGGCGAAAAAGAATGCATCAAAAATGACGGAGACGAGAAAAAACTCGAGCTTGCAAAACATTACGTAAAATGCCTTAAGCGCGATAAAATCGACTTTGTTGAAACCTTCAACATGGATTTGATTTCAAAATTCTCTTACTACGCTAAAAAGGGAAATATCGAGCTGTTCGCAACAAGCGCAACCTTCTCCTTCCTGCCTCACATCGCAGATTTTCCAGAAGCCGTAAATGCACAGATTGAACAGGGACTTATTTCTCACAAAAACTTTTTTGGAATTGCACCGGAAGGTTTTTATCTGCCGCACCTCGGCTACACAAACGGACTTGAAGCAAATCTCCGTTCTTACGGACTCAACTATACGATTCTTGATGCTCAGGGACTTCTTTTTGCAAAACCGGAACCAAGCATGGGAATCTTCTCGCCTGTAAGAAGCGAAAGTTCATTCGCATTCTTTGCACGTGACCAGCAGAGCGAAAGAGAAATTTTTGGTAAAAACGGATACATGAAAAATCCAATCTACCGAAATCAGACAAGGGATATTGGATTTGACTCTGACTTGAACGAACTTTCTGACTTCCTTGGTAACTCAAGTTCAAGAAAAGAAACTGTATTTAAATATTTCCAGCAGAAAAATGATGATTCAATCTATTGCATCGACCAGGCCAATGCACAAGTTTTGGCAGACGCAAAAGATTTCGTAGCAAAAAAAGTTGATACACTTGAAAAAGCTTCTGAAATCTGTGGAGGAAAAGACTGCTCCCTGGTTTGCACTTTCGATGCTGACACTTTGGGCGAAAAATGGTACGAAGGAATCAACTGGCTCGAGCAGGTTTTCCGAGAGATTGCCGCAAACGACAAAGTTGAAGCTAAAAACTGCTGCGACATCACAAAAACTCAGTATCAGTTTGAAAACGTAAGGGTTGCTTTCAGCTCAGAACAGGGAAACGGCTACGGAGAAAACCTTCTGACAAACGGAAACGACTGGATGATCCGCTACATGAGGAAAAACACTGAACGAATGATTGACCTTGCCGACAGGTTTTCTGAAAAAACAGGTCTGAAATCAAGAGCATTGAACCTTGCGACAAAAGAAGTGCTTCTTTCTCAGTCAAGCGACTGGCCTTTGATGATTTATGACAAGACAAATCCTGACTTTGCAAAGGAACAGTTCATCAAGACAATCAACGGATTTTCTACGGTTTACGAATCTTTGGGATCAAACACAATCAGCACGGAATGGCTGACTAATCTTGAAAAAGAGCACGATTTGTTCCCTTGGACAAATTACATGATTTTCAGCAAAAAGCTCTAGTCAAAAAATCAATCAAAAAAGTTTGCCTGAAGGATATCTTCCTGAAGCTTAAGAGTAGTCTTGGCTGAAGCGATTCCCTTTCGGGCAGGCTCAAAGAACTTATTTATCTCTAGAATCTTCTGCCATGAACTGATGGCCTTATCCATGTCTCCATGAGCATAATAATTCAAGCCTTCGCTATAAAGCGCATCAATTACTTTCTGCTGGTCTGCCCTTCCCCCGTCACCAAGACTTACTTTTGCAGAAACACTGATTCGGTTTACAGGAGTTGATGATGAGGTCGCATCAAAAGTGTAATTGACGTTGATGTAATATGAATTGATGATGAATTCTGCACCCATTGTAAAACGAGGACTTGCGCCCCTTAACAAAAAGCCGCCTTCAAGAGCAAAAAAATCAGTACACTGTACCAAAAAGCCTGAACCCAAGGCCCATTTTTCAGAAAGGCTCGGATTAAAAAGATTTATCGGTTGCTGGAATTCAAAGGAAATGACCAGCGGCATCACAGGCTTATAAGAAAGACCAAATGCAAAGCGGCTTGGAAGAGGATCATCGAGCTGAAGTCCTGTAGAACCAAGATTCGTAAAGGCACATCCGAAGTTGTTTGCAGAAATACCGATTCTGAAGTTCGGCTCGCGGGATGAATAATATTTCCACAGGTTGAAGCGCATCAAGATTCCAAAATCGGCCATAAAGGCAAATGCCGACTGCATCAGACCGGAATTGTCAATCAAATCTCCGGTATCGTTGTCGGTGTAGTCAGGCATATCGCGGTAGGCACCTTTCAGGTTCAAACCAAGTGCAAGTCCTTTAAAATCATAGCCTGAAAAAAGATTGTATGAAAAGTTCAGGGTCGCCGTAGTTTCAGAATAATAGTCTTTGGCAACGTCCTCGAAAAAGTCGCGTTCAATAAACTCAACGTAAAAGCATTTTACCTGGGCGCCAAAACCGAAATCGTGGTGGCGGAAGGCGTAGGAAACAGTATCCATCGAGGCATCTGAAATCCAGGAGTTATGGAAAACACCGAGCTCGGATTCATCGAGGATGCTGGAAGCGGCGGCATTGTATTCGATGTAACTTACGTCATCAGCAAGGGCTGTAAAGGCAGAACCTAAGGCCTCGCTTCGTCCGCCACACGGAATGTATAGAGTTCGGAAGGTTGTCATACCTTCGTTTGCATCAATCAAGGTTGAAAATGCTGTCGAGAGGCTGTCTATCACCTCTTCGTATTCAAGTGAAAAAACAGGAAATGCACAGAAAAAAGCTATGATCGGGGTGAGAAAAATTTTAGATATTTTAAAAATTGCCTTTTTCATAAGCTTTATCCTTTTACTGTAAAACTCACAATAAATATAGTAAAAACAATTCAAAATATACCGAAAATATAGTATAAATAATAGACAAATATGTCA
>JAILRX010000266.1 GCA_024697985.1 Treponemataceae bacterium
TTCAAGAAATGTTTCTCAAAAATCACAGAAACTTCGTTCCACCGAAGTTGAAAACCTTTTGAGCGAGGATCAGCGCGACGTATACAATCTTTTCTCGGACAACGAAAGCGTCGTAAAACTTCTTTTGTCTTCGCCTTATGCTTCAGCCTGGTTTGATGCATTTATGACGGACTGGATTTCTTCGGTATCTCCAGCCGTTCTTGATGGAAATGAGCTTTATGGCGGCGACATGTACACGGATTCACTTTTCAGAATGAACCTGATGATAAAGCAGTGTGTCGCAAAATTGATAATCTCAAATTCAGAAGCCCTTCTTTCTGGAAATGCAAATGCACTTTGGGAAATGAACGATGAAAGAAAGGAACTTTATTCACAGGTTGATAAGCTCAACATGTATATGGCCTTAAACGACAGCCGCAATATGATGGTTTTCCCGCCGAACTCTGAGGATGGAAAGCCGACTTACATACCGGATGGTTCGTATTTTATGATGGGCGACAACCGATTCAATTCCCTGGATATGAGGCATACCTATAAGTCTTACAGAGCATATCTTATGAAAGATGATGCTTATTCTGTGACCTATTCGAGCATGCTTGATCCAAAATACGTTTCTCATACTCAGATGCTTGGTTCTCCTTGTTTCAGGATTTTCCCTTTCAACAGAATGGGACCGGTTCATTCGATGAGGTCGAAAAAATAATATCCTGAAAATAATTTTATTATTTATCTAGAAAAGTAAAAAACTCCAAAAATTCTAAAAAAAATTCTTGTCAATTCCTCTTTTATGATTTAGCATTAAATTCGTGCAAGAGGAAATTGAAAAGAAGACTGAAGATTCTCTACATGAAGTTCCCGAAAATTACACGAGGTATCTGATATTTTCGATGAACGGGGAATCTTTTGCCGTAAAATCAGGTCTGGTCACTGAAATCGTAAATGATTTACAGATTTATCCTTTGCCGTTTGTGCCAAATTATGTATGCGGACTGATCAATCAGCAGGGTAATCCCTTTGTTGTTGTTGATCCTATGCTCATGATGAAAAAAACAGCGCAGAATTCAAACATGCTGATCATAATAAATGATTCAACAGAAAATCTTTGCGTCAAGATTTCGGACATCCTGGACTTCTTCGATATCAAGGAAGAAAATCTGGTAGAGACAGGCACGGACACGACTGATTTGTATTTTTCTGCAAAACTTGACTGGAACGGCAAGCTTGTGGACGTTCTGGATTACGCCAAGCTTTTGGAAAAGCTGAAAAACGACTTTTGCATGGAAGAAAAGAAACTGTAAAAAAAACTTTTCGTAAATTTTGGAACTTTCGTTGGTGTTTTCTAAATATCAATGATAAAATATAGTTCATAAGGGAGAAGATTGCTGTATAAATTCACCCTTACGTTATTATAACTATTTTTCTAAAAAATGGAGGAAAAAAATGATAAAAGTTCTTATTGTTGATGACTCAATGGTTGCTTGCGGTATCGTAAAGCAGATGTTGGGAACAAGTGATAAATTTGAAGTAGTAGGTGTTGCTCACGATGGCAAAGAGTCTATTATAAAGACTAAAGAAACAAAACCTGATGTAATCATCATGGATATTAACATGCCGGAAATGGATGGTCTTGAGGCTACTCGAATCATCATGAAAGAGTGTCCTACAGCTATCCTTGTATTTACTACAGAAGATGTTGCTAGAGTTGGTTATACCGCTATCGAAGCTGGTGCTGTTGATATTTTGCCTAAACCAGATTTTGATTTAAAAGATGACCGATTTACCCAGTTATTCCTCCACAAAATTGAATCTGCATCAAAGGCTCTTCTTGAACGAAAGTTTGATAACGGTGCTCTTGAAGCTTCTGAAAAAACAGACCAGAAATTCAAGGTTGTTTGTATCGGAACTTCTACAGGTGGTCCTGTTGCAGTACAGAATCTTTTGAAAGATTTCCCTGCTGATTTCCCTCTTCCTATTCTTATTACACAGCATATTGAAGTTGGCTTTGACTCGCATTACGTTTCATGGCTTTCATCATGCTGCAAACTTAAGGTTTCTTTGGCAGTTGATGGTGAAGTTCCTCAGCCAGGTCACATCTATGTTGCACCTGCTGACAAGCACCTTACAATGTCGCCAGCTGCTTCAGGTTGTGTACTCAGACTTTCTGATGAACAGCCTGTATTCTTCCTTAGACCTGCAGTAGACGTCATGTTCAAGTCTGCCGCTCAGGTTTTCAAACAGGAATGTCTTGCAGTATTGCTTACCGGTATGGGTAAGGACGGTGGAGAAGGAGCTAAGGCTATCAAGGATGCCGGTGGATTCGTAATTTGTGAATCAGAAGAAACCTGCGTTGTTTACGGTATGTCAAGAGCTGCTATCGAGGCAGGAGCTGCATCGCGAATTCTTCCTTTGGATAAGATTGGCAAGTTGATTTTGAGTATTGCCCAAAATTAATTTGAATTGATTTGAGGTTAAATTCCATGTTGGCGTTGTGCCGGCATGGAATTTGTTGTATATATGCAGATAGATAATTCGTTTCTTGAAAAAATAGCACAAAGAGTTAAAACAATCTCCGGTCTCTGCCTGTTCGGCGCTCATAAGGACATATTGCGCCATTATCTTGAGGACCGGCTCAGCAAGATGAACATGAATGAGATGGAGTTCTGGAACTTTTTGGACAACGAGCAGGAAATGAGGAGTCTCATCAATTCTATTACTATCGGAGAAACATATTTTTTCAGGGAAGAAAAGCATTTTGATTTCCTTGATACGAAGGTTTTTCCAAAATTAAAACCGAACAGTCTTGTCTGGAGTGCGGCCTGCGCTACAGGAGAAGAGGCTATTTCCCTTGCGGTCCTGAACTGCAAGCATGGCTCAAAGGCTAAAATAATTGCATCGGACATCAATACAAACTCTCTTGCAAAATTTGAAAAAGGCATTTATCGTCCGCGTTCTTTCAGACAGGACGGCATAAAATTCAAAAAAGAGCTCGATAATTTTTCAAGCATAAATCATGACAGTTCTACAGTATTCGACAAGAATTTTATTTCGACAATTCACAAGGCCGACTTTAATCTGATAAAAAGGTGCGGCTCACTTAAAAATATAACCGACGGAAGCGTTTCTGTAATTCTTGCAAGGAACGTTCTCATATATTTTGACCATGATACTCAACGTGAGGTAGTCAATTTTCTAATTAAAAAACTTGAAGCTGGCGGCATACTGCTCCTTTCTACGACAGAAATTTCCCATTTCCAGGATTTTGAAGTTCAAGGTGCTGAAAAACTCAATTTTAACAACGTTTTTTACTTTCAAAAAACGGAAGTTTGTTAAGGATGGTGTTCAGTGGAAATTGACAAATCATTTCTTATCGAAAGCTACGTTGAAGAAAACCGCGGCAGAGTAGATTCAATATTTGAATCTGTAACTAAACTCAAAAATAATCCTGATGATGAAGAATGTCTCAAGGTGCTTTTAAGGGACCTGCATACACTGAAAGGAACATCCCGAATGCTGGGATTCAACATCATCGAGTCTGTTTCACATTCTGTCGAGGATGTTTTCAAGGCTTTTCGTGACAAGCAGATTACGCTTAACGATGATATTTTCAAAATAATTTATTTTACGATAGAAAAATTCAAGCTTTGCATCGATAAACTTGAAAAAGAAGGTTCGGACGACGCCTTTGAAACAATTGCCTTGACAGAAGCTCTTTCAGACATCAGTACCGGAAAGAACTTTTCGTATGATACTTTTTCGCAAGGTTCTGTTCCTGTTGATGATGTCACGTCAATTTCTCAGATCAAGTCGATGAACGTAAACATCAAATCGGTGGATTCGATCATCGGTGAACTTAATACGATCATCCTTCGTCAGTTCAAATGTCAGTATTACATGAACAAATTTCAGCAGATTGCAAAAGAATCAAATTCGGTTTATATGCAGAACCTGCTTCGTGAAATGAAGTCTGACGTTACAAAGCAAAAAGAGGATATGTTCGACCTTCAGAACTCGCTTTTTAACCTTCGAATGCTTCCTTTGGGAATGGTTTTACGTTCCCTAAAACAGAATATCGAAATGGAGGCTTTGAATTCAGGAAAGAAGGTTAACTTCAACATCCCCGAATCTGACATTGCGGTTGATAAAAACATCCTTGAATCAATTTCAGAGTCACTCCTACACATCGTACGAAACTCTCTTTCTCACGGTATTGAAACGCCTGAGGACCGTCTTGCAAAGGGCAAGAACGAGACGGGCAATATTTCGGTAAAGGTTACTTCTCAGTCTTCAAAAATCATAATCGAAGTAAGTGATGACGGTCGTGGAATTGACTTTGAGGCTGTCAGGGAAAAGGCGATGAACAAGTTTCCTGAACTTGCTTCAAATATCAAAAAAATGGATGTGAATGACCTTGAACAGTTTTTGTATTATTCAGGTTTTTCGACCAAAAAACAGGTTGATGCAATTTCAGGCCGTGGAGTAGGTCTTGATGTCGTTAAATCCAATATCGATAAGGTAAAGGGACGAATCTCGCTTCATACGGAACTGAACAAGGGAACGACTTTCACGTTGGTTTTCCCGATTTCACTTGCGACCTTGCAGGGTCTTTTCATCCAGCTCAATTCGTTCAAGCTGTTTTTGCCTTCGAACTACGTTCATGAAGTACAGCATATTAAGCCAAGTTCTTATGTTACAAAGAATAATGTCCTCATGGTCAATCTTCACGATGAGCTTGTTCAGGTTTATGACATTACAGAAATTCTTGGTTCCATCAGGCTTTTTGATTCTGACCAAAATTTAATTAATGAGCGTGAAACTTATCAGGCAAACGAAATCCATTCAATCGTAATTCTTGAATATCTTGGTCAGAAAATTGCGATTCGCGTAAATAAAATTTTCAATACTGATACACTTATCAGCCGGCCTCTGCCTAAAATTTTCGAATATCAGAAAGTCATGCAGGGTATTGTGTTTGATGAAAACTTTTCGATGATTCCTATCATCAACATTCCTAAGGTTATCCAGATGCTGATGGGAACCTACCTGTTTTCTTCGGTCATTTCTGCTGTCAGCGATGAATTTTCTTCTGCCAACATTCTTGTTGTTGATGATTCAGCTACGACACTTCTCGTTGAAAAACAGATTCTTGAAGGGGCCGGTTTCAATGTTGAAACTGCGGAAGACGGAGTCGCCGCCCTCAAGAAAATCAAGAAGAAAAAATATGATTTTATAATTACGGATTTGAGGATGCCTAATATGGACGGGTTTGAACTTGTCGAAAAAATCCGTGAAATTGAAAAATACAATAAGGTTCCTATTTTCGTCATCAGTTCGCTTTATGAATCTGAGGCAAAAGATAGGGTTATCAAATTAGGTGCCCAGGAATACATAATGAAAATTGACTTCAAACGAAATGAATTGGTCAAGATCATCAAAAAGTATAAAAATGGGGTTTTACAGGAGGATTTGAGATGAAAAACA
>JAILRX010000269.1 GCA_024697985.1 Treponemataceae bacterium
CTGTCACCGGAAATTTAAGCCTTTTAATTTTGACTGTAGTTAATACTTTGATTTTGGTTGTATGTATAAAATTTAATGAACACAGACCAAAGAAGATTATAAAGGCAATTATTTCCAATCTTACGGAAAATATACAGAAACATATCTTTCAATCGATTCCTGCTGATTTATCAGATCAGCACTCATATCTTGCGTATCTTATCAATAAAAACAATAAATACATGCAGGAAGTTTTTGAAAATTCAGATACGGCCAGCAATGAAATTACTGATGCCGTAAATACTCTTGTAGAGCTTTCAACAGAAAACTCCACGGCATCAATCGAGCAGTCGGCCAGCGTAAGGCAGATCGTTTCCTCTATGGAATACGCTGACTATTTGAGTAATGATGTATCAAAGAAAATCAACGAGGTTTTGAAGGATATTTCGCAGAACTTTACCTATGTAGAAAAAGGCTTTACGACTTTGCATGAAAGCATCACAAAAATGGTTGATATTTCAGAATCCAACGTTGACCTTATCAAGGGAATTGAAAACCTTACGAATCAGATAAGCGCCATCTGGGATATCGTTGACATCATCAGTGGAATTGCAGAACAGTCAAAAATCATCGCCTTTAATGCCGAACTTGAAGCTTCCAGCGCAGGAAAAGCCGGAAAGAACTTCCACAGTGTTGCAAATGAAATTCGACGTCTTGCCGAAAATACATCAATTTCAACAAATGAAATCAAGGAAAGCATTTACCGAATTCAGCAGTCTTCTGACGACTTGATAAATTCATCAAAGAGCGGAACTACGAACATCAATGAAGGTTTGAAACTTTCTGATGAACTTAACAGGAACTTTACCAGCATAAAGGATTCGTCATATTCAATTCAAAGTTCTGCTAATGATGTAAATGAAACCATATCAAAGCAGATTTCTTCTTTTGCTCAGATTTTGGAAACCCTGAAAGAGATTTCAGTCAGCATCGAGATTAACACGAGTGCTTCAAATGACGTAAGCAATACCGCCTCGAACCTCAAGTCCATGGCTGACGCTTTGAATAATCTGAAAAAATCCAACATTCAGTTCGGGAGGTAGTTATGTTCGGATGGAAATATAATGCAAAAACTTTTGAACAGGAAGTCTATAAGGTTGGTGTCAGGTTCAATATCACCATACTTCCAGTTTTGATGCTTTTCCTGTTTTGTTTCTCAAACGTATCCTGGAAAGGAATGTTGGCTGCCATTGCCATTGGAATTGGACTGACTTTTGTAATTATTGTGCTTATCATTCCGGCTACCAATAAGCTGATTACCCATGATATTTCTGAAAAAATGGAGCAGTCCAAGACGACAGTACCTTCCGATGACCACGACAGGTCGATGTTCTTGAAAACGCTGTACAAGATGCCTATGTTTATTTCAATTGAAGTATTTTTCGCGGACCTTCTGGGATGTATGGGCTTCAGTTTTCTTTCACACGTCCTTGGATTTTTCAGCCAGGCAAATGCGATTTACAGTTATTTTGCAAGTTTATATGTTGCTATCGCTTCTTTTGTGCTCACCTGGAGTGTCGTTCAGGATATCTGCATGCAGTACGCAAAAGATTTTGTTATACAGGGAATCGAAATTGATGAGGAAAATAAGCAGAAAGGCTTTGGCTTTTCACTTAAGGATAATTTCCTTCTGTTTATCGTAACGCCTGCAATCCTTTGCATTCTTTCGGTTCTGTTTTTGGTTTTCGGTGGATTTCTTTCTCCAGAAACGAGTACTCTGCACATCAAATATGAATCCGAGTTGACAAAGATTCTTTACAATCTTTACGTTCTGTTTACGAACCTGCTTCTGTTGATCTTTTCCGGATATATCTATTATTCAAGCATAAAAAAGCAGGTTTATAATGCTGAAATGGGACTCGAATCGATTTCAAACGATAAGGGCGGTTCTGAACTTATTGAATGCGGCTTTTCAAACGAACTTGACTATAACGTATTCCTTATCAACAAGGTAATCGTTATGTTCCGAGAATTGATTCAGCGTATCAATTTTGCCAGCAGTGAAATTAATAATTCATCAAACAGCTTGATGGAATTGTGGAATAATACAAAAAAAACGTACAAGCAGTGCAGTGATTCAATTGATTTCATCAAAGGTTCGTTGGAAGACTTCTCAGATCTGTCTAATAACATCGTAGACAAGGTCGGTAATGTAACTTCCATGGCTAACATGAACTTCAATAGTGTAGAGTACGGTGTGGGCTTCATCACTCAGAATATCCAGAACATGAAAGCCATTGAAAAATCAAATGATGAGACCATTTTTGTAATCAAGACTTTGAATGAAAAGATTGATAATATCGGTTCTATCGTTAAGATGATTGACTCGGTTGCAGACCAGACCAAAATCATCGCGTTGAATGCTGAGCTCGAGGCCGTAAATGCCGGGGATGCCGGTAAGAACTTCGGTATCGTTGCAAGTGAAGTTCGACGTCTTGCAAGTGATACGCTTGATGCCGTAACAGAAATTAAAAACTCAATCAGTGAAATTCAGGACTATTCTGATAAGCTTATTCTTTCTTCTGAAGACGGAACTGTCAAAATTGAAAACGGACTGGCTCTTTCTAAAAGCCTTGAAGAAAAGTTTAAGGATATCTACAACTCTTCTGACAATACGGCTAATTCATCTCAGGCCATTCAGGAGATCGTTTACAAGGAAAAAGAGTCGTTCAATTATATTAAAAATTCTATCAAGAATATTGCAGATACGATGGATCAGCTTGAATTGCAGAGTTCCAAGCTTTCTGAATCTTGTGACTCACTTTCGCGTGCTTCATCCCAGATAAGCTTTGTTGCAGAAGACCGAAGTCCAGTCGAGGTTAGTCAGGAAGGCGAGGAGTGAAACCGCACTTAAAATGCTGATAAGCAAAGTTTGCCTCTTTTTCTTGCAGCCTGATTGAACGGGCAAAAAAAAACTGACTTAGAAATAAGTCAGTTTTTTTTCTGCGGAGGACCAGACTTGAACTGGCACAGCTCGCGCCACTAGCACCTCAAGCTAGCGTGTCTACCAATTCCACCACCCCCGCAAAGGTGATTTCACTATATGAAAAATAGAGATTTTTGTCAATATCCTAAAACAAATTTTTAGAGCACTTTTTTAATTTGTTTTTCATCCACATTGATTATAACCGTATCTTCAAGGCCTTTTTGAAGAATAAAGCAGATTTTTCCAGGCTCGTTTTTCTTGTCCTGTTTCATAGCTTCAATCAGTCTTGCACCTGCATCCTCAAGATTTTTGATTTCATCCGGGATGGCCTTTGTGCAGTAGCCGTAAAGTTCTAGAAGTTCGAAAACGTCATCTCGGTATTCTTTAGAGCAGTAGCCAAGATTCAGGCTCATTTCAAGCGCACGGCCGATTCCCCATGCAACTGCGCATCCGTGTGGAACCACTCCAAAACCTGCAACACTTTCAAGTGCGTGCGCAAAGGTGTGACCAAGATTAAGCTGGCGTCGTATATCCTTTTCGGTGATGTCCTGTTCGACAATTCTTGATTTTGCAATTGAACATTTTTTTATTGCATCATAAAGAATTACCTCGTCTCTGTCCTTTACTTTCCGAGTATCTGATTTTAAAAGTTCGAAAAGATCCTTGTCGTAAAGCATCGCTGTCTTGATGACTTCGGCAAGTCCTGAATAATATTCTTTTTTGCTCAGTGAATCCAAAAATTCCGGGCAAAAATAAATCGTGTTTGCAGGATAGAAGGTTCCAAGCATGTTTTTATAGGCTCCGTAATCGCAGCCTGTTTTTCCGCCGATGGCTGCATCGCTCATCGAAAGGAGGGTAGTCGGGATGATTTGAAGCTGGGCGCCCCGTTTGTAAAGGCTTGATGCCAAGGCGCACATGTCGCTTATTACACCGCCTCCAAGAGCAACGAAGGTGCATCTTCGGCTGAATCCCTTGGAAAGAGCCCTGTTCAGCATAACTAAAACGTTGTCAAAGGTCTTGTTGATTTCTCCTGTCGGAATTGTTACGATTTCTGCATGCTTTTCTTTTGATATTTCCAGAAATTCTTTGACATTTTTAAGTTCAGCGATTTTTTCATCAGTTACAATGATGATTTCTTCATAATTTCGCCTGAACGTAGACCAGAAAAATTCAAAAAGATCCTTTGTCTTCTTGAAGTAAATCAATTTTGAAGTTTCAGTTCCGTGCGGAACGCTTTTGAAGTTCAACGTGTACGATTCGTTTTCCATTTTTTAAATTACCTTTTTTTTAGTATGTATTTTCATCCATAGCCTGAAAATCAGACTTTACTTTTTCAACTCGATTCAATTCCCTTGTAAGGATTTTTTCATAATCCAGGTCGTGGTTGGCAATCCTGTAATGCTCGTCTTCCCAATTCTGGATTCCCGTGAGCGTCATGAACTGAAATTTTTTCATTCCGGCCTTTTCCGACCACAATTTAGCTTCTTCCCAATAGACAAGTCCTGTTTTGTAGCAGGTTTCTGCCATTTCAAGCTCGCTGAGGTATTCTTCTTTCCATGGAGCATCGTAAAAGTAGGCGACATTCTTATCGTGAAGTCGTCCTAGCCTCATGTGCTGCTCAACCAGTTTGAGGTTCAGATGCATGTTGAACAGGTATCTGTATTTTTCCCACTCATCCTTATCCTTGATTTTTGTCATTGCACACTGCGGATTGCAAAAATCAGCCTTTGCGGCCTTTTCGAGCCAGTAAATATTTTCAATTACGTCTTCAGGATACTGCTGATAATGCACGTGATAGAGCTTGTAGAACTGCTCCTTGTACATGACGTAGTAAGAAAAGCTCGGAATTGATGAGGCGATTATCAATAATAAAAAGATGCTGAAAAATTTTTTATTCAGTTTCACGATTTGAGTATCGGCATTTCCTGCACAATACTCCATATCTTTTTGTGGATTTCATCGATTGAAAGAGAAGCATCAATCCTGATGATTTTCATTTCTGAAAATTCTTCTTTTGAATAAAAATCCATTACCTTTTGATAGGCGTTGTAAGTTTTTTTCTGGATGTCGATTTTTTCGTAGATTTCGATTTGTTCTCCGGTCTGCTTGGAGCGGTTCATGACTCTTTCAAGTGATTTTTCTGGTTCAATTTCAAAAAAGAAAAGGTATTTTGGAAGCGGGAAATTTTTGTTCAGTTCGTAAGGGAGCTTTTCTCCGCAGTCAAAACTCTGATAGGCGAGGCTTGAAAAAAAGTATCTGTCGCTGATTACGATTTTACCTTTTTCGCAGTTTTCAACGATTCCGTTTTCTCCATAAACGTGCTCGCAGCGGTCAGCAGCAAACATATAGGCCGCGGTTTTTGGATTTACGGCGATTTCGCCCTTCAACATTTTTCGTAAAAAAAGCCCGGTTTCCCTGTCGGTCGGTTCGGCGGTGATGAAAGATTTTTCTGATTCTAGTTTTTCCTGAAGTAGTTTTATCTGGGTTGACGTGCCTGTCCCGTCCAGACCTTCAAATACTATAAATGTTTGTAATACCATAAAATAAGTCTATCATATTTATTAAAAAAATGCTATTATTTAAAGTGAATGTCTGTTTTTAAAATGGCTAACTGGAAGAAGATCCTTGTTGTCGCTTCGATGATAATTGTTGTTGCATCCATCTCGATTCCAGTTTATTTCAAGATTTCTCATGATGTAAAAAATTTTGTAGAACGAAACGTGAGCGAGTTTCAGGAAGAACTGCAGATTGGTTTTTCTTACAAAGGAATTTCTCCGGCCGTATTCCGTTCTGTCAGAATCAAGGGAATCGAGTTCTATGATTTGAACAGCCACGACAGCATCCTTACGATAAAATCAATCCGTCTCAATTATTCATTTGGAAAATTGATTTCAGGAAAGGTCGACCAGGCCTTCGACGAAGTAGTCGTTTCAGGAACTACAGTCGAGTTTGAGAATATCCAAAAATATCAGATTATCGACAAGATACGTTCTGTCATTGCGCTTTCAAATGAGCAGAAAAATCCAGACAGAAAAAAAGTCAAAAAGGTCTTTCAGATTCCTTTTGGATTCAGGCTCGTAAATACAAAAATTTCTTTTGAAAATAATTCTGCTAAGGCTCTGGCTGAACTTAAAACTTTCAGGCTTAAAAGCGGTGATGAAAACCAGTTTTTCGTCGCGGACATGCGTGGTAAATTTACGGCTCTTTTGAAACAAAATGTTCTGGCAAATTTAGGTACAATTACCGGTAATTTTTCACTTTTGGGTTCGATCACGAGCAATCTTGATGAATTTGAAACTCAGTTGCGTCTTTCATCAGTCAATGCAAAGCAGGTCCGTTTTAAGCCTTTGCAGCTTGTCTGCAGTTACAAGGATTCAGTCCTTTCTTTCATGAGTTCCCTTAATAACGCAAACGCCAAAATCCTTTGCGAATACGACCTTGCCCAGAAGAACTTTTCGCTTGAGTCCCAGGCATACGGGCTCAGTTCCAAGGCCCTTGTTTCTTTCGCACAGAAAACTGAGCTTAATCAGCTTATCGAAGGCATTACTTACAACGGAAATTTTGACTTTCACTATTTTGGAAAGGATAAAACCTTTGATTATTCCTTTGCCGGCACGACTTTGGTAGATGATTCTCCTGAATACGGTTCTGTTCAGGCAATAGCAGAGTTTTCGGGTACCGACAAGGTCTTTGACCTTCCAACCTTCAAGATTGATTCAAAAAAACTTTCTGCCGAAATGAACCTGAAAGCCAACCTTAAAACCTATCAGAGTTCGGGAACTTTCTTCTTGAACCACTACTTTTTGAAAAACGGAAATATGCTAAGCTTTGAAATGTACATCGATGAACTTGCAAAAGGCTTCATGTGCTTCATTCCTCAGCTCAGTTTTGGCGAGCAGTTTTTTACGGCCCTCCAGCTCGACATAATCCCGGAAGAAAAATCCGTGGACTATCAGTTTTCAGTCTATGATTACATGCATCAGAATAACGGCAGCCTTGGAAAAATCACCTCGGACGGAAGCGTCCTTCTTGAAGGAAAACCTTATCTTCAAAGCAGCTTTTCGTTCGACAATCTTTATCTGGATGCAATCCTCAATTCGGCAACTTTTTTCCTGGACGAAAAGCAAAAATCTGCCCTGGCTTCGGCAAAGGGCTTTGTTTCGTCTCTGATTATGTCGAGCGAAATTTATGTTTCATCAGACTTTAAGGGGCTTGCCTATAACATTCCGTTCATCGTTGTCGCTAACACCAAAAAAGACAACTCGATGATGTTCGCATCCCTTGCAGGAAACGAGCAGAATACCCAGGTTTCACGTTTTGATTTGCTTTTTGCAGGCCAGGAACTTTCCTTGAACCTGTTTGCGGATTATTCAGAAGGCCTTAAAAATATGTTTTTCAACACGAATTTTGCCTTCAATTCGATTCCGTACTCACTTTCAGGCTCCGTTGCCGATTCAAAACAGCTCATTCTTTCGGGAGATTACGGTTTTTATCTTGATGCAACTTTTGCCAAGGCCGTTAAGTTTGCGCTCAGTCTTGATACGCTTCCTGTAAAGATTTCGGAAAATTTGATTTCGCTTTCGTTGAATACGAACGGTGTTTTCAATTCCAAATCCGACTGGAATGTCGATTTCAAACGCCTCGAAGTCATCACATCATCAAAAAATGCTGATGAACTTTCTCCTCATTTTTCAATTTCAGGAAGCGCGGACCCTTATGGAGCGATGTTCAAGAACATACAGTTCGTCGATTCAGCTTCCGTGCTTTCAGGATTGGGTTCTGTCGTCTGGAATCTTGGACCTGACTATCTTGACAGCATCAATTTGAGTTTCAATCTTGGCAACGACACGACTTCAGAAAAATTGGCACTTGAAGGCGTATTCTCAAATCCTTCACACAAGGCTTTTGGAGAAATGAATTTCAAAAACGATCTTTTCAGTTCCCTGATGCTTTCCGTAAACCGATGTCCTTCATCCCGCTTCCTTGCTAACCAGAAAAGCGGCACTTATATCAACACGGAACTTACTGTACTCGGACCTTTGGGAAATCCTGGAATCATGCTTAAAGTTTATGACACCTATATTGTCGCAAGCGGAACGAACGTCAAGCTCAACGTAAATGCAAACTATGAGGACGGAATCCTTTCAGTTATCGATTCTGATGTAACCTATGGAAAGCACAATCTGTCAAATCTTGGCGGAGAATTTGATCTGAATACTTTTGCAGGAAATTTCAAGTCTGATTTTGCAACGAAATTTATTGCACATAATTTTACGTCTCCGATTGAACTTTCTGTTTCAAGTTCAAAGACTCAAGGAGAAAAGCTGCTTTCGGTTCCTGAAAAACTGGATTTAAAGCTTTTGGTAAATTCGCTTAAATGCGAGACTTTTGCCGTTGATCAGGTGCTCGAAGTTGATATTTCAACGAGCAAGGGCAGAGTGGAATTTTCAAGTGGCGATAACGGAATCGTACAGGGTGCCTTCTTTGATAAAAAGTATCTTGTCGTTGATGTCGCAGAAAATAAGCGATGTTCGTTTAACCTTGCCGGTGAAATCAATAACGGCATAGTAGATTTAAACCTGAATAATTTTTATCTGGATTTTGCATATACCTCTCCCTTCTTTTATTTCCCTTATTTCCATGGAAAAGGTGGAATCGGTAAAGGTGCCCTCAAAATCAGTGGAAAAACATCGGATTTGGACTTTTACGGAAGAATCGACGTCGATGATTTGATTTTTACAGTTCCGGACTATCTTTACGAAGACTTGTACGTAAAACGAACCGCAATAGAAGCTGATGACAACCTTTTTGCGATAAACAGGTTTGCGGCTAAAACTCATTCTGACGGGTATATCGACGGAGACGTTTCTACAGAAATTGAAGGCGGCGGATTTGCAAACTGGAAGGTAAATCTTAAGACCCGTGGTGAAAGTACTGCCAAGGCTAAGTTTGCCTACAGAAATATGGCATATCAAGGTGAGGTAAAAACGACTCTTGATATCGTTGCGATTATGAAAGACAGTGTTTCCGTAAAAGGAAATATTTACGGAACCAACCTTACGGCGACCTTCTCGCTGCCAAATTCGTCTGCGAACGAGACATCTTCAACTTCAGAAGAAGATGAAACGGTGCGTAAGTTCAAGCTTTCGTCTTTTGTCGATCTGGACATTGTAATCGGACCTCGCTGTTACGTGCAGTTCCCGAACCGCGACAATCCAATGCTACGAGCTTTGGTCAACCCGAACACGCCGGTAAAATTCCAGCTGGATTCCAATGCCGGCTACATGCTTTTAGATGCCGACCTTGTCTTGAGGGGCGGTTCGGTCGTCGCCTTGAGCCGAACCTTCTATCTGCGAGAAGGTCGCCTCGTCTTTGCAGGAAACCAGATAGACCCTGTCATTACTCTTCGTGGTGAAATGAGGGAAACGGATTCTGACGGAAATGCGGTAAAAATCTATTTGAGTGCATTGAACCAAAAGTTGAGCAACTTTAATCCGCGCTTTACATCTTCACCTGCAAAATCGGAAACAGAAATCATGGCGCTTTTGGGGCAGGTTATTCCGACGGACGACGACGATTCTTCATCATTTTCTGATGCAATGATTTATTTTGTTGCCGGCGGCATCAACTATTTGAGTCAGTCGTTGATTGTATCAAGAATAGAAAACTCATTGCGAGATTTCTTTAAATTTGATATATTTTCATTGCACCCTACGATTTTGCAGAATGCTGTAATCGTAAATTCTGATTACTCAAAAGAACAAAATGTTGGTAACTATCTTGATGGTACATCTGTTTATATAGGTAAGTACATCGGAAAGAATATGTATTTGGATGCTCTTTTAAATTTGGAGTATATGGAAGGTCTTGTAGATCCTAAGAGAAATCAATATGGATTGAGTATCGAACCGGAATTCGGCTTTGAAATAGAAAGTCCGTTTGCTCTGATACGCTGGAATGTGGCTCCAAACTTACAGTCGTTGACTGAATCCTGGGTACCAGGTACATCTTTAAGTCTTTCATGGAAGTTTAATTTCTAAAATTTGGAGAAAATATGCGAAAGTTTCGTATCGTTTTAGTCTTGATGTTGATTTTTTCTGTAATGGGTCTTGCCGCTCAGTCAGAAGCTAACTACTATAATAAACCGATTTCAAATATTGTATTTGACGGTCTTAACCTTGTTAAAAAAGATGATATTTATGCAATCATCAATCAGTTCAAGGGCAAACGATATTCAGATGAACTTTACAATGAGCTTGTAACAAAGATTTATGCACTTGACGCTTTTGATCCGAACTTTACGGCAGAAGCTCTTCCAGGTGATGAAAATTACAATACGGTCATCCTTAAGTTTACAGTAAAAGAACTTCCTGTCATCACGCACATCCGTTATAAAGGAAACAAACAGATAAAACTTGCCGACATCAAGGACGTCGTAAAGGTCAAGGAACTTGATATTTTAAATGAAAAACGAATTCCTTCTGATGAAAGGGCAATTCGAAACCTCTATCTCGACAAGGGATTTACGAACGTAAAGGTTTCTTCTGATATTGAAATCAAACCGAATGGCGAAGTAAATCTTACTTTCTTGATTACAGAAGGTATGGCAACAATCGTAACGGACATCAAGTTTGAAGGTGTTCACGTTATCGATCCGAAAACCCTCAAGAGCAAATTCAGTCAAAAAGAAAAATCAATTTTCAATAAAGGATATTTTCAGGAATCAAGCATCGAGCAGGACAGACAGGTCATTCTTGCCTTCTATCATTCAAGAGGATACATCGATGCTGTCGTAAGCGAAACCGTCAGCAGGGATGTAACTTTTAATGAAGAAGAGGGACGTGAAGAAATCGTCCTGACTTATTTTGTAACCGAAGGTGAAAGCTATACTTACGGTGGAATTCAGATCAGCGGAAACTCAATCTTTACGACAAAAGAACTCAGCGACTGCATCAAGATGAATGTGGGTGATGTTTTCAATGAGCTCAAATTCCAGGAAGGCTTAGGCGCGCTTTTGGATCTTTATTACGAAAACGGTTATACCTTCAATACCTTTGTTCCAAAAATGAATGCCGACCCGGTCAAAAAAGAGGTCAGTTACACACTTCAGATTGTTGAAAAAGAAAGATCTCACATCGAAAACATCATCGTAAAGGGAAATGAAAAGACCAAGGATTATGTAATCATTCGAGAAATTCCACTCGAAAGTGGTGATATTTTTTCAAAGAGCAAGCTTACATCAGGTCTTAGAAACCTCAACAACCTTCAGTATTTCTCATCTGTTTATCCTCAGATCGTACCTGGTTCAGAAGAAAACCTTGTTGATTTGATTCTTACGGTTGAGGAACAGTCGACGACTTCTCTTGAATTCGGTTTGACTTTCTCTGGTGTCACAGAAACTTCTGATATCCCGATTTCGCTTTTTGCTAAATGGCAGGATTCGAACCTCGGCGGTACCGGTTTGACGCTTAGTTCTCAGCTGACGATTTCAAACACTGAACAGTCAATCGCATTGAGCTATACAGATCCATGGTTCCTTGATAAGCCGATTACGCTTTCTCTTTCCGCAGCCTTCTATCACCGAATGCTGACGACTCTGCAATATATGTATTTCCCGACAGGCGTGGATGAGACTCATTATTATATGGATTATACAAACTGGACGACAAGTTTTGCAGCTTCTTTGGGCCGACGTTGGACCTACGATTTTGCCATCCTTACGACATCCGGCGGTATTTCCTTCAACTTGCTTAACAACGTCTACGACTCTTTGTCTTATACTCCGGTTGATACAACCATCAGCGATACGAACAATGACTGGGGTTGGACAAACACAATCTGGGGTGCAGTTTCTCTTGATGGACGAAACGTCAATTACGATGCGAGCAAGGGTTGGTTTGTCAGCCAGAGGTTGAGCTGGACAGGTATCATTCCGCTTATTGAAGACCAGTTCTTCCTGCGATCTGATACAAAACTTGAACTTTATGCACCGCTTGCAGATGTTCCAGTCGGTGAAAAGTGGGCCTTCAAGCTTACTCTCATGGGATATTCTGGATTCTCATTCCAGGTTCCTGTAACAGGTTACGAAATCGGTTCTTCGAACAAGCTTTATATCGACGGTATGTTTAACGGACGAGGCTGGAGTTCAGATTCTTCTACGAAAGGACTCATGATGTGGTCAAATATCGTAGAATTGCGATGGCCGTTCCTTCCTGGAATTGCAGCCCTCGATTTCTTCTTTGATGCAATCGTTTTGGGCGATTCAGATACGCCATTTGTCATGGATGCAAATCTTCCGAACTGGAAGTTCAGTTTTGGTCTGGGACCTCGAATCTGTATGCCTCAGTTCCCGCTCCGATTCCTGTTTACGTTCCCATTCTACTTTGATGACACAGGAGCCTTTAACTGGCGAACCGAAGATAATGCCGGATTTACTTTCGTGCTTTCATTTAATATTGTAAATAAATAATTGATAAAGAGGTTTTTATGAACTTTAATAAAAAATTTGCTTTAGTTTTGATCTGTGCGCTTTTGCCACTTTGTTCAGTTTTTTCTCAGACAATTACAAAATTTGCCGTAGTTGATACTTCACGTGTTTTTTCAACATATTATCGTGATTCAAGCGCAGTGAGAAACTACGAATCAAAAAAGGCTGAATTTCAGAAAATCGTAACTGCAAAAACAGAAGAACTTCAGGCCTTGAATCAGAAAATGATTGATGCCAAGGAAGCCGGCGACAACATCAACGCTGCAAAATTCGAAGCTGAAATCATCAAGAAGGCTGATTATCTTACAGAATATACAAATACAAAAAACATCGAACTTGATTCAATCAAGAAAAAACTTGAAAAATCAGACGGTTTTTACGCAAAACTTTACGATGTACTTGGACAGATTGCAGAATCAGACGGTTACAGCATGATTTTGAGCCTTCAGCAGGCTAATACAATCCTTTGGTACAGTCCGTCAGTAGATATTACAGATAAGGTCATTAAACGAATCGCCTCATATTGAGCTTGATATTCACTGATTTTTATGGCTGAACTAACTCCTGTAATGGCTCAGTATGTGAGCATAAAAAAAGAGCATCCTAACGAGATTTTATTTTTCAGACTCGGCGACTTTTATGAAATGTTTTATGAAGAAGCCCAGGAAGTATCTCGTCTTTTAAACCTGACTTTGACGCACCGAAGTGATGCTCCTATGTGTGGAATCCCTTATCACGCAAGCAAAATTTATATAGCGCGACTTTTGCGTCTTGGTAAAAAAATTGCGATTTGCGAGCAGGTAGGAGATCCAAAGGCAAAGGGCCTTACGGAGCGTAAAGTCGTTGAAATCATAACTCCAGGAAGCGTTACAGAAGAAGAATATCTTGAAAACGGTGTAAGCAATTTTCTTTCTTCAATCTGTTTTGTCGGCGACAAAAAGGAAAGGGTGGTTTCCTATTCTTACATCGATATTTCAACCGGTGATTTTTATGCTACTCACTGGCCGCTTTCATCCTTCAAGGAAAGCCTTCTTTCAGAAATTGCACGCTCAAATCCTCGCGAAATTGTTGCATCCCAAAGCGTTTCAGAGCATCCTGAATTTGCACAGATTATCGGCTTGAATTCAAATCTTTCACTTTCAGTTTATCCTGACTGGCATTTTTCCATGGAGCTCAGCGCCAAGAATATCCTGAATCAGTTTGGAACCGTAACCTTGCGTTCCTTTTCGATTACTGAAAATTCACCGGAAATTGCTTCGAGCGGCTTTCTTTTGGAATATATTTCAAAAAATGCAGGAATCAAGGATGCGCGCGTAATACAGCACATTACGAACCTTCACGTTTATTCTGACAGTCAGTTTTTGAGCATCGATGATTCTTCAAGACGAAATCTTGAAATTACCTCGAACTTGCATGACGGTTCTACCAATTTTACGCTCTTTGAAACTGTTGCCTACACCTGTACTCCGATGGGACGAAGACTTTTGGCTAACTATTTCATGTATCCGCTTACCGACATCGATCAGATTAAAAAGCGCCAGTCAGATGTAAGCTTTTTTGCAAAAAATTCGTTGGGACTTCAAAAAATCAGGGAAATACTTTCGAAAATCTATGATATAGAACGTCTTTCTGGACGTGTTTCTCTTGGTAAAGCACATCCTAAGGACCTTCAGACCTTAAAATTCAGCCTTCAGAATTCTCTTGAAATTCATAAATTGCTTTCTGACTTTGAGCTTGCATCAGTTGCAACAGAAACTGCAGTCAAATTGATTGAATTGATAGACAGTGCTCTTGTCGAAAATCCATCCGTTATGTTAAGTGACGGCGGAATAATCAAAGCCGGTTATTCAGAGCAGCTGGATTACTGGCGTAACGTACACGACAACTTCAGCACGATACTTGATAAGTATCTGGAAGAGGAAAAGGCAAATACCGGTATTCCAAACCTTAAAATCCGCTACAACAATATCCTTGGCTATTTTATAGAAGTCACAAAGGGAAAACTTTCTGAAGTTCCGTCTCATTTTATTTTGCGCCGCGCTCTTGTTAACGGCGACCGATACACGACGCCTAAACTTCAGGAACTCGAAAGTGAATTGATGAAGGCTTCCGAGCAGATTCTCGAACTTGAAAAAAATCTTTTCATCGACCTTCGAAATAAAATTGCACTTGAACTCAACTATCTTTTGAATTTATCCAATTTCATCTCATACATTGATGTTTGTGCTTCTTTTGCCTATGCCGCACAAATCAACAATTGGGTTTGTCCTGAAATTACAAAGGACAATACTTTCTTTATTGAAAACGGCCGTCATCCGGTTGTCGAAATGCACATTGCCCGATCTTCTTTCATACCGAACGGCCTGGACTTGAATACCAAAAAGTTTGCCCTGATTACAGGTCCAAATATGGCCGGTAAAAGTACTTTTTTGAGGCAGAATGCGCTGATTGCCTTCCTTGCACAGATCGGGTCCTTTGTTCCTGCTACAAAAGCTGTAATCGGCATTTCGGATAAGATTTTCTGTCGTGTCGGTGCTTCTGATAATCTTGCACGTGGTGAATCAACCTTCCTTGTTGAAATGAGTGAAACAGCCTTGATCCTGCGTTCAGCAACGGAAAAAAGCCTTGTAATTATGGATGAGGTAGGGCGAGGAACTTCAACCGAGGACGGACTTTCACTTGCCTGGGCAATTTCAGAATATCTTTTGAATAAGATTGCGTGCAAGACGCTTTTTGCTACACATTATTATCAGCTTACGAATCTGGAACACGAAAACCTTCAGATGCTTTGCATGGACGTGCTTGAGCAGGATGGGAAAATCGTTTTCCTGAGGAAGGTAAAAAACGGTTCTGCACAGAATTCGTACGGTCTTCACGTAGCACGTCTTGCAGGTGTTCCGGCAATCGTTGTAGACAGGGCCCAGCAGATTCTAGACAAGACTGTCAAAAATATGGTTGCTTCCCCTTCAGATGCAATAAAGCCTGAAATTCTAGCCTACAACGCACCTTCTTTGTTCTCCGATGAAGAAATGGTCCTAGATTCCATCCTTTCAACTGATGTAAATTCGATAACGCCTCTTGAAGCTCTTTCTTTGATTTCTGACTGGAAAAAACATCTTACAACCTGATTTTTCTGCCGATAAATAAATTATGAGCACTCATGCTAAATTTGTTTGTGAAAATTGTCAGACCGTCGTTGACGCTAACGCAAAATTTTGTCCGACCTGCGGAAAGTTTTTTGCAGCTGTAAAATGTCCTAAATGCGGCAAAGTAGGGACGACCTATCAGTTTAAAGACGGCTGTCCTCAGTGCGGTTATTCAGAACCAAAAACTACAGATTCCTCAGAAAAAAAAGATGAATTAAACGGCGATATTAAAAAAATAGACAGAATTTTTAAAAAGCAGCGTAAAATAAAACGCAGAATGAGTGACGATTCCCTTCCGCTTTGGATTTACATCGTTTCATTCTGCACCTTGCCGATTCTAATCGTGCTTTTTGTATTATTGTTTTAGTTTTGCCCGATACGAGACTTGAACTCGTACATCCGTAAGGACTCTAGTACCTGAAACTAGCGTGTCTACCAATTCCACCAACCGGGCGACTTTTAGACATTTTATACATTTTTATTTTGAAGGTCAACTGCCTGAAAAGCACATCTTTTAAAATTTCAATTTGAACTGAAACTTTCCGTTATAGTCAGCTTTTTCCAGAACTGCATCAACTGAACAGATTTTATCCGGCGTTTTTAACGTACAGTTTTTGAATTCTGTGCCCGGCATAAGGTTCTTGCTTTCGTTTTCATCGAAAATATAGTAAATCAACCTGTCATCATCAATTGAAATGACTTTTCCGTTGATGATTTTGCCGCTCTGTGCATCATTAAAGAGGAAATTGCAGTTTTCAAAAGTTTTTTCCTGAACATAAGGATCGTAAATGTCCTTATCATCTTTTTTTGGAGTCTCAGGATTTTCGTTATTGTGGTTAAGAATCAAAAATTCGGAAAGTCCTGAAAGCATTTCTTCATCAATTCGTGTGATGATGTAGCCGACTCCTAGGAATTTTGCCTTGTCCTGTTCATCCTGATTCAAAGGTTTTTGCGAATAAAGAATGATTTTTGCCTTCAAATCGATGCCTTGGGCATATTGAAGGAAGGTTTTCCAGTGGCGAGGATAATCCTGTGCACTCAAAAAGATGGCTTTTGGAGCGATTTCTTCAAGATTATCCAGGGCTTTCATCAGAATCCGATATTTTATGCAGTCAAATCCCTGGTTTTCGAGAAAAGATGAGACCTGACTGTTGATGTTTTCGTCTTCCGTAACTATCAGAACTTTCATTTGAATTTATCCGTTTACTCTGTTCCCAGATTTTCTACAGTGTAGTCGTAGATTCTCCAGATATCATCACGTTTTTGCATCTGATAAGTGTAGCGTTTCTTTTCCTTGAAAGTATCATATTTGAAGTATTCGATAACGGTTACAGCGCCTTCTGTCTGTGTATAGACAGTCTTTTCGATGTAGAAGCTTTCTGGAATTGTGACAATTGCATTATCGATTCGGTCCTGCATCAAATCAAGCTTATAGTCCTGAATCATTCGGTTTCTTTCGATATCAGAAATTGTTGTATATTTTCGTTTTCGTGCCTGATCGCGCAAAAGCATCTGTTCGATATCCATGTACAAAAAGAACTGATCCCAGAGGTTTTTCTGTCGTGCAACGATTGTCTGTTCAACAACTTTGTCCGGTGCGATTGATTCTGGCTTTAAGATCGTTACTTTTTCGTTTGCAACTGCGACTTTTGAAACGCTCATTGCGCTTGGAGAAGGTTTTACGTCAAGTCTGAGTCGGTTAGATACGTTTTTAATTGCTTTTGATTTGTACAATTCCGGATAGAAAGTCATTTCAAAATAATAGATTCCAGGATCACTGATATGGATGTAGTCCCGGAGGTTTTCAACGAATGAATATTCTTCTCCGCATTCAAGTGAAATTTCCCTAAAATATACAGTCTCATATCTGGTTCGTTTTTCTTGAACCCTGTCTAAATATGGAAGTTTAGTGTTTTTTGAATTGAAGACTGCAAAGTCAAAGCTGAACATTCTGTCATCAGCAAGCTTGAATCTTAATGTTTCTGTTCCCTTGTTTGCAATCGTGATGTGAACCAAAATCGGATTGTCGATTGCATCTCCGGTGTAATAAAAACCTTTGTTGGCTAATCGGATTGTTACCTGTGCTTTTCCATTGTCCTGTGCGAAAGCAACTTGAGTAAAAATCATCAAAATTGATATAATTCCTATTAGAAACCTTTTCATGGACTTTCTCCTGTGAACTCTTTTACTATGAGGTCTCTTTATTTTCGGTAATTTTTTATGAATACTTTATCACTTCAAAAAATAATTCGACGCTGGCCACAACTTCAAAATCTCATTCAGACTTTATCTGAACCAACTGATGATAATGTTTTTCCTGCAAAAATTGAAGGTGTTTCATCATCGTTTACTTCCTTTTTTGCGCTTTCATATCTGGATCACCTTAAAAATATTGCCGACCGCAAAGTCCGTTATGACAACAATATTCCAAAAAAATGCGAGCTTGACTGTGTTTTCGTAGTTCCTTCAGAAAAAGAGGGAAGTGAACTCGAGCTGGATTTGACGAGCCTTTTGACTGATGAAAACGGTGAATGCAGTGCAGAAATCCTGAATTTCAGCTGGTGGGGGACAGTCCCTTACAGGTTTTCCTCGTCCTCATCTGCTGTTTTTGGCGAGCGCTCGTATTTTCTTGCAAAACTGGCAGATTCCAGACGCCGCCTCGATTTCAGCTACAAGGACCGCTTTTTAGGCGACAAGCCTCGTTTTTATATTATTAATCAACGTTCTCTTTTGACGCCGGTTCCACCGCGCGCCTATATTGATTCGCTTTCATTTACTGTTCGAAAAGGCGAGTCGTTCGACCCGATAAAGATTTCCGAAAAACTTACGTCCCTCGGCTATATGCGGGTTCCACGCGTAACAATGCGCGGCGAATATACGCTTCGT
>JAILRX010000084.1 GCA_024697985.1 Treponemataceae bacterium
TGACGGAAAAATGCTCAGGTCCTCGGTCGAGTTCCTTGGCTGCGGTTGCTAGAATTGCCTCCGCAAGCTTTTTCTTGGTTTTTTCATCCCTTCCTGGATACATTTCAATAGTGATGTGCGGCATTTTTTTCTCCTATTATCCAGATTATTCGGCCATTCTTTTTGCAAAGGATTTGGCGTCTTCAATCTTGTCTTTGACTTCGGCGGCTTTTGCATAAAACTGTTCTTCGCAAACCGGCACGTTATTTGAAGAAAGGATTTTGTTCAGGCCGTTAAGAGTCCTTTTGGATCTTGCTGATGTCGAAAACAAGGCGACTTTTCCGACTTTTGATGTATCAATTTTTTTGGCGTAGTCTCTAAGTTCCGGTGCCATGATGTTTGCGTATGGGGCACCTCCAAGGAAAAGCAAATCTACTTTTTCGGTCAGTTCCGTTTCATCACTGATGGATACTGCCGAAACCGTCTGATCGTTTGCGCTGAGCGCTTCTGCAATCGCTTTGGCAATCGCTTCTGTTTTACCTGATTTGGATAAATATCTTACTGCAACTTTCATACTATAAAATATGAGATGATATTCCAAAATTGGCAAGAAAAAAGTTGTAAAATGATGATATTTAGATCTTCTGTGTCAAAACGACACATAAATTTTGTGTCAAAATGATACATTTTTGGTGATATTTTGCCCAAATTTCTTTGAATTTTTTTTCCGTCGAGTCAAAATGACCCATCAGGTATTTTCGGGGCTAGAAAGCGCTGATAAATTGCGCGAAAATCTGGTTGTAAAAAGCTGGAATCGGACATCAATTTACCTCAAAACTGGCACAAAATAAGCAAAATGACCAGAAAACGCCGCTAAATCTGCCAAAACTAAACTTAATCCGCCAAAATAATCAAAAAATCAACAAAATCAAAAAGTTGGCACGGTTCTTGCAATATAGTTAGTGTAAGTTAAAAGCGTTCGATGAACGAAAAAACTTACGGGCTTTCGTATGAAGGTCCAGATTAAATTTCATTTAAACTGCGCCGAGCTGGCATAGCAAAAGCTGGCAAGTTTGGCACGGCATTTATAGGAGGTTCGTTATGAACACATTATCATTTTTTAATCCAAGATTTACATCAGACCTTTTCGATGTAATTGACAGAAACTTTTCAGACATGGATGCATGCACCACTCGAAGCTATGCTCCACGAGTTGACGTAGTTCAGACAAAAGATAATTACGAACTTGAAATGGAATTGCCGGGTCTTACAGAAAAAGATGTGACAATTGATTTGAAAGACAGAGAAATCACAATTTCTTCTGTTGAAAATGCAAAAGATGAAAAGAAAGAAGCTAAGGACGAAGCAAAAGCAACTTACCTTGTAAAAGAGCGAGTTGCAACCCACTTCTCACGAAGCTTCACATTGCCTGATGACATCGATTCTGAAGGTGTAAATGCCAAATTCCAGAACGGATTGCTTACAATCACAATTCCGCGAAAGGCTGAAACCAAGTCACGACGAATCGCAATCTGCGCATAAAGGTCAGTGCATAAAATATGGCGGTCGCAAAACTGCATGTGGCCGCCACGAAAATCCAAAGTCGGCATGATGACTTTCTCCCATCGTGCCGATTTTTTTTTACACAAGCCAGACATTCGGCTCGTCATAGGCGGCAAATTTTTCATCATGTGTAATAAAATTCATTCCATCAGCTTTTGCCTGTGAAAGCAATACTCTATCAAAGGGATCTTTATGTGCTTGCTGACCTTTTTTTACTTCCAGAGTTTCAAGCGCAACAATATGCCTATCATCAATTTCAAGTTTTTTAAAACCAGCCTGCTCGCAATAATGCATAAATTCAGTCCCGGAAAGCGGTAACTTGTTAAGATTATGTTTTATAGAAACTTCCCACATTGAAGCAATGCTGTAAAAAATTTCGTTATGTGCATCTTTTAAAATATCCACAACTTTTTTATTTAATTTTTCTGTTTCAAAAAGGCTCCATAAAATTATATGTGTATCTAATAAAATTTCTCTCATACAATTGTCCCATAAAACATTTCAGCAATTTCATCATTACATTCATCAATATCATCAGGGATTTTGAAAAGACCGTTTGCAATACCTATTCTTTTTGAAACATCGACCTGCGGAACAAGAACAATTTTTGCAACAGGCTTGTTGCTCTTGCAGATAATAACTTCCTCTTCTTCGTGCGATTCGAGCATCGCAAGGATTTTTGAAAAATTAGTTTTCGCCTCAAGCACGTTCATTTGGCACATATTCTATTCTCCTTTATTAGTCAAGTTGACTAGATTTTATAACAAGGAGAAAGAATTGTCAAAGAAAAGAAATTTTTTTAAATTTTTTGCGGAAATTTTTATCAGATTTTGCATTTTTTTTACCATAATTAGAGTGGAGGAAAAAATGGCAAACACAGTTTTTGACAACATTAATCCTGCGATTCTGGCAAGGATTAATTCTTTAAGGCTCATCGATGATGACTTAATGACCGTCGTTTTCAGCGGAGATAAAAAAGCTACAGAACTTTTAATCAAGATTCTTTTGGACCGAAATGACCTTACGGTCACAAAGTCGATGACGCAGGTACAGAAGCACAATCTATTCGGACGGTCAGTCAAGCTAGATATTGTCGCGGAGGATAATTTCAAGACGGTATATAACATCGAAATTCAGCGCGTCAGCAAGGGGGCAGGGGCTCGAAGATTCCGCTACCATCAGGCCATGTTGGATAGCCACACTTTGAAGAAAAAAACAGATTTTGAGGAGTTACCAAATCTATACATAATCTTTATTTTGGAACACGATTTGTTTGGGAAGGGATTGCCGATTTATTTCGTGAACAAAATTCTGAATGTTCTGGACTCGGACGGCAACTATTTGCCTTTTGACGACGGTTGCAATATAATGTACATCAACGGCGATTATAGGGGCGATAACCCACTAGGCAAGTTGATGCATGATTTTTCTACGCCGAACGCCGACGAAATGTATTACGATGAGCTTGCCAAACGAGTAAGGTTCCACAAGCAGGACGAGAAGGGGGTACAGAATATGTGTCAGGTTATTGAAGAATATGGTGATGAACGCGCCGCAGAAGCAGCGCACGAAAAAGCTATTGAATCTGCACGAAATGCCTTAGCGATGAATCTTACGCCTGAACAAGTCGTGCAGATTACCGGCCTCCCTCTCGACGAAGTTCTGGAATTGCAGAAAGAGGTCGTGGTGGGGAAATAAGATACAGAGCCACAACGCCTGGCTTAGTTATCGCTTTTAGTATTATTGCACATTCGGCAAAGCATCTGAAGGTTATCAATTGTGGTTTTTCCGCCTTTGGACCACGGCACAATGTGGTCTCCTTCCATTTCTGAAAAATCCCACTTTTTGTTTTCGTTCGGTGTTCCCTTGCACAAAGGGCAAATTCCGCCTTGCTCTTCGTATTTTTTTCGCTTCATCTTATCGTCAAATTCCCGCAAACTAAGATGGCTTTCTTTTCTGTCAAACAAGTAATAATAAATTCCCTTGTGGTTCGTGACTTCCTCATTTTCAATCAGAGAAATTATTTCCGCTTCCAAAACCGCAGGATCATATGAATTGTCATGATACTGATTATACAAAGTTCCCCATTCAATACCCTTCATTTCTTTGCGGTAAGTCGGAAACAAAGCCTTTACCCAGCCAATCACGATTTGAAAATATACCCAAAGTTCGTTCGCATTCGCATCATTCTGATGTTTTCCCATATAATTGCAGATAAGCTTGTCGTCTTTGCCAACATACCAGCCCAAAACTGTTTCCAAAAGTTCCTGTCGGATAGGATTTCCGTTTACATATTTGTCGCCCAGCAATTTAGCCACACAATTCGATTTTGAAAAAAGTTTCTTTGCGTCTGCTGTCCAACTTCCAGCATAAACTGCATTCCTGATTTCCTGTTCTGTAAGCCGTTCCCCTGCGATGTTGATAGTCTTGAACCAGCTGAGTTTTTCGCTGTCTGTGCCCTCGCAAAAATAAACCTGCAATTCGTAGTCCAAGATCTGCTGCTTTTCGTCGTCCTGCAAATTCGTAAAATAGCGCATGTTGTGTGAATACGAGCCATTCACATATCGGCAGATAGAAATCGTTCGCTGCTGCCCGTCCAAAACTTCGTAGCGTCCGTCATCTCGAACGACCCAGTACATCGTGTTCAGTGGGAAACCGCTCGTTACGGTGTCCATTACGGCTTGCTGCTGTTTATCGCTGTAGCAAAATTCGCGCTGATAGGGCGGTCTTATATCCAACTTTCCGCCATAGCCAACAACGCCAGCCTCGTCATTGTCCGCATAGGCGTTCACCAAATCTCTAACTTTTATCGTGTGTAATGTGATTTTCATTTTTATTTCCTTTTGATTAAAATGCGGGCAAAAATGCTCTGGTATAACACTCCTGTTTCACAGTCTTTGAAAGCAGGAAGTTTTTCATCTGTTGGAAGATGTTTTCTATAAAGCGTACCTTTAGCATTAACTGTAAATTTTCCAGTTGGGATTCCTTTTTTATCTAAAATTTCCATTTTTCTTTCATTTGTAAATTCACAACTTCCAACAATTCCAAGTCCTATAATTTCAAACTGTTTTGGATTATATTTGTCTAAAAATGT
>JAILRX010000101.1 GCA_024697985.1 Treponemataceae bacterium
TTTTGCGCAGATTTGATAGATTACGTTTGATAAGACGATTAAGGCGAGCGGCCAGATGTAATTGAACATGGAGACTCCAAAATTAAAAAATTGATGTCTCCTCTTCAAAGGCCTAACGAAAAGACTTGTACCTACGGCACAACTACCCGGCGGCAGTTAAGTTATAGTTAAGTTATTGTAACAAAAAGTGCAGAACCGGGCAACGGCCGCCTTGGCAAGCAGACGGCTGCCTTGGTAAGCAGACGGCCGTGAAGTTTTTAATCTTTAGCAAGCTCGAAGCTAAAGGCATCCCATGAAGAATAATCATCCGGATGCAAAGTGGATTGACCTGCATACCAAAGATAAAAATTGCCTGGTGCCAGTTTAGCTAAAATTTCACTAAGATTTGTGTTTCCAGAAAGATCTGTAATTTTATACGAAATAGTGAATTTTCGCTTTTCTTCAAGTGTCGTGCTAATTGTAGCAGAATTATCAAAAAGCATCGTTATGGCATCGTCTTCGGCTGTCCAGGTAAAGCTTCCTGTGTATGAATTTTCATAATCGCTGCCTTCAGGAAATTGATAGTTGGTAGATGAAGAGTATGTTCCACTTCCATCCTTGTTGAATGTAAGACTTATGTTGTCAGTCGCAGATTCTCCATTATATGCTAATGTGTTTGTGGTCGAGAAGGATGAACTTTTCAAGATTGATGATGTGCTGCATCCAGCAAAGACAAATAAAGAAATAACCAGAATAACTAAAATAGATGTGCTGAAAATTTTTTTCATGGCAAACTCCTTTTACCAAGGATTTTACCATGAGCAAAACGCCAACGCAAGAAATTACTGTTTTGTCAGCGTGAAAGTGAAGTCAGGCCACTGAGAAAAGTTTTCTCCATACGTTTCAACATATTCGAAATAATATGCTTGAAAATATATTCTAAGAGAGTATTGAAAACCAGCATAATTTTCATTTCCTATGAAATTTGCTGCATCATCTGTAAAAGTTATATTAGAAGTTGTAACAACACAATTTTTTACTTGCAACTATACTCCTGTGGGAGTATAGTGAAGGTATGGAAAAGCTGATTTTTCATGGTTCAAATAAGATTCTCGAAAAACCTGTTTTTGGGCAGGGCAAAATCCACAATGACTACGGATTAGGTTTTTATTGCACGGAAAATCTGGAACTTGCCAAGGAATGGGGCGTTGCAAAAAACGAAAGCGGATATGCGAATATCTACAAAATCGAGACGGAAGGACTTTCAATCTTCAACTTGAATGACACTGATTACACGATTTTGCATTGGCTTACAGTTCTTCTTGAAAACAGAATTTTTGACATCAACAATGCACTTGCTCTGGAAGCAAAAGAATACCTTATCAAGAATTTCAGCCTGCCTTGCGCTCAGTATGATGTTATAACCGGTTATCGTGCTGACGACAGTTACTTTTCTTTTGCACAGGATTTTATAAATGGAGCAATATCAGTGCGACAGCTGGGAAATGCGATGCAGCTTGGAAATTTGGGAACTCAGTTTGTGCTGAAATCAAAAAAGGCTTTTGATGCCATCAGTTTTCAGGGATATGAAATTGCGGACTGTGAGGAATGGTTTTCAAAAAGGGAAGTGCGCGACAGAACAGCCCGCCGTCAGTATTTTGATGTGGAAAAGAACCGAAGACAAAAAGGTGATTTATATATCGTTCAGATTTTAGATCAGGAGATAAAGGCTGATGATCCACGCTTACGATGAAGTCTATCTTTCAAAGGCTCAAAACAATTTCGGCACGATGCTTGATTTTGCGGTCTACGATTTGAAGCAAAATCTGAGTGATTTTTACGGGCGTTTTTTGCGGTCTAAAATCTGTTCAGGTTTTGAAAACGGAGATTCAAGGATTATTGCCGGCTCATCCGGAGTTGAACTTGCCATCAGTGTAATTGAATCTGAATCAAAAAGCGAAAACTATCATCCGGCGGCAAACCGTTCGCCTGAATTTTGGTGCGGCTGGGCTATTGCTTATTTTCAGTGGCAGACGAATCTTTCTTTCCATCAGATTGAAAATTTGATTCCCATCGATGAAGTGCTTGCACTTTATTCGCCATATCATGAAATGGATATTTCTCAGTTTTGTGACAAGATGAGAGAACTTTATAATAAGCGGAAAATCAATTCAAACCTCAAGAATTACAGACTGAAGGCTGCGCTTTCACAAAAACAGCTTTCGGAATTTTCGAATGTACCGGTCCGAACGATTCAGCAGTATGAACAGGGCCAAAAAAACATCAATTATGCCAAGGCTGAAACGGTCATCAATCTTGCAAAGGCTTTGAACTGTCAGGTTCAGGATTTGATAGAAATCTAATTTTTTTGCACTTTGGCTTGAAATGCTTTATATTATTTAGCATACTTTGAAGGTGCAATTTTTGCGCTGGATTTCGGGCTTTGGAAGTGGGCACAAGGAGATGGAAACTTCCGCCTTTAAGACTTCAATCAATCTGGAGTGTGTATGGAAAGATCAAATGACACGGAAGTCGACCAGCAGGCCAAAGAATTTATCGAAAAAAGCCATCAGATTTTAGTTGATTCCATCGAGAGTTATTTTAAAAGCGGCTACATCACTTCTCTTGCTAAGATGCTTTTTTATGCCGGGGAAGATAATGCGGAAAACCTTCTTTCTAAACTTGATCAGGGCACAAAGGAAAAAGTTCTTAAGAAATATCAAAAACTCATCAGCGATGAAAACTTAAAAATCAGCGACCCAGAAATTCTTGCCGAAGTCCTGCCTCTTTTCCACAAGAGCGGAAATTCGGGCAATAAACTCTACAATAAACTTTCCAAAATAGCCTCGAACGATCTGCTTTTGAAAATTGCAACTTGTGAAGACGAATTTTTCGATGTAGAACCGGTTGTCACCATGAATATAGAAAACGAAACCATCAAATTTACTGACCTGCTCTTCCTTGATGACAGGGCTTTTCAGAGACTTTTACGCGAAGTTGATGCGCAGGATCTTACGGTGGCTTTGTACGGGGCAAATGAGAGCATAAAAAATAAGGTCTTCAGGAACATGAGCAGGAGGGCTGCCACGAATCTAAAGGAAGACATTGAATTTTTGGGTGAGGTCCCGCTCGAGCGGGTTAACGAAACGCGACAGAAAATCTGTAAAATCCTGAGGACGCTGATAAAACGGGAAGATATTTACTTTTCTAAAGGTAGCCTATGAAAAACGGCGACTTAAAAGATGTTCGCGCGGGCGAACTGGCCGAAAAATCAGAGCTTGTTGCGGGCGAACAGGCCGACCTTTCGACCGTCTATTTTTATCGGAATCCTGCGACAAATAAATTTGAAATCAGCGAAAGTCCCAAAACCTACGTTCCGGTAAAAAAAGGTGATGAAAATCATCCTGAAATTGAAAATCAGGATTTTTCTTCCGACAAAATCTATCTTAACTATTACGACGTCTCGGAATTTAAAAACAAAAT
>JAILRX010000111.1 GCA_024697985.1 Treponemataceae bacterium
TTCAACGGCCCTGACTATGGCATTTGCAGCCTCAACATCAGGATGAATCATATAATCGATTCCGTAAATCGGCCTCTGATTTTCTTCATCATCATTTTTGAGGGAAACATTTGCTGCTTCAGATTTATCTGATGAATGATTATTCAATTGTGAAAAAAGTTTTTCAAAAACCTTGAGGTCAGATACTTTCAAATCCGAAAGCTTGATGTCAGGAACCTTGAATTCCGGGATTTTCAATTCAGAAAGCTTCAGGTCAGGGAGCTTCAAGTCCGAAAGGTTCAGTTTCATCTGTCTGAGTTTTTCTCGGGTTTTCTTGACCGAATCTCTGTTCACGTAATATTCATAATTTCTTACGCGGGCAATCTTGAGGATATTAGGATACATTGCATCAATCAAGGAACAGGTTACGATGTTGACTTCATCGCTTTCCGTAACGCAGACAAGAGCATCAGCCTTTTCGATTTCAGCCTTTTCCAAAGTTTCAAGACTGTTTCCATCAGCATTCAAAACTGAACAGTCGATTGCGTTAGATGCATATCGGGTTCTCTCTTCATCATTATCGATGAGGACAACGTCATTGCGTTCATTAACAAGAATCTTTGCAAGCTGAAGACCTGTAAAACCGGCCCCTACGATTACGATTTTCATGCCTTTATTTTCTTTCATCTACGTAAAAAAATCAACATCAAAAAAAATAATCATTTTTTCAACAAAGCCTGTGAAATTGTAAAAAATTGTAAATTTATAATTTGACAGATAAAAAACTTAGATTTACTATATATGCAAGAGAAAAAAATTAAAAAACGTCTATTCATTAAGGAGGATAGAAAAAAAATGAGAAAAGCATTTATTTGCCCTACAAAGTATGTTCAAGGAGAAGATGAACTTAAAAACTTAGGTTATTTCGTAAAAACATTTGGTGACAAGGCTATGCTTATTGCAGACCCTTTTGCCTATGATTTGGTAAAAGATAAGCTCGAAGCTACACAGAAAGAATTCGGTGTAACATTCATTAGATCAACAGACTTCCAGGGTGAATGCTCGAGAGATGTAGTTGCTAAAATCCAGAAATTTGCTAAAGACAACGCTTGTGCTTGTACAATCGGTCTTGGTGGAGGAAAAGCAATCGATACAGCAAAATGTGTTGCTGCTGGTGTTAACCTTATTATTTGTCCTACAATCGCTGCTACAGATGCTCCAACCAGCCACAGTGCAGTACTTTATCACGACGACCATTCATTCGATGATTATGCATATTTCAAACAGAGCCCAAGTGTAGTTCTTATCGATACAAAAGTTATCGTAAACGCACCAGTACGTTTCTTGGTAAGCGGTATGGGTGATGCACTTTCAACATACTTCGAAGCTCGAGCTAACCAGCAGGCTTTCAAGAACGTTAACGCAGGTCTCCCATGTGGTGCTGACCGAGCAAAAGGTGAAAGACTTGGTTATGGTACATTCACAGCTTACACACTTGCTGAACAGTGCTACATCAACCTTATCACAGACGGTCTTAAGGCTAAAGTTGCTTGTGAAAACAAATGTATCACACAGGCTTTCGAAAAAATCGTTGAAACAAACATCCTTCTTTCAGGTCTTGGATTTGAATCAGGTGGACTTGCTGCAGCACACGCTATCAACGACGGTCTTACTGTAATGGAAAAGAAGATGACACGAAGAATGTTCCATGGTGAACAGGTTTCTTTCGGAACAATCACACAGCTCGTTCTTGAAAACTCTCCAAGAGAAGAATTGGAAGAAGTTCTTGAATTCTGCTGCTCAGTAGGACTTCCAGTTTGTCTTAAAGACTTGGCTATTGAATCAGTTAGTGAAGAAGAACTTCAGGCTATCGCTGAAAAAGCTTGTATCCCAGAAGAATCAATTCACAACATGCCATTCCCTGTAACTGTTGATATGGTTAAAGATGCCATCAAGACAGCTGACAAGATTGGTTCAGAATTCAAAGCTAAATACGAAGCAAAATAAGACTTAATTCTTTTTTTACTTTAAGGAAACTGCTTGTAAGATTTAAGTCTGCAGGCAGTTTCTGTTTTTTTATCACAACAAACTAACTAATAAGGAAAATTATAAAAATGCAGAAAATTATTAATAGACCAGAAACAGTCGTTATCGAAATGTGCAACGGTATTGCAAATGCACATCCAGAATTGGAATTCATCCAGAAATACAAGATCATCAAAAAGAGAGAAATCAACAAGAACAAGGTTTCTTTGGTTTCAGGTGGTGGTTCAGGACACGAACCAGCTCATGCAGGATATGTTGGAAAAGGTATGCTTGATGCTGCCGTTTGTGGTGATGTTTTCGCATCTCCTTCACAGGTTCAGGTTTATCAGGCATTGAAAGCAATCGCTTCTGACAAAGGTTCTTTGATGATCATCAAAAACTACTCTGGTGATATGATGAACTTCAAGAACGGTGCTTACCTTGCAGGTGATGACGGACTTAAAGTTGACTACGTAAAAGTAGAAGACGATATCGCCGTTCAGGACTCACTTTACACAGTTGGACGCCGAGGTGTTGCAGGAACAGTTTTTGTTCACAAATGCGCAGGTGCAGCTGCTGAAATGGGAAAAGACCTTGCAGAAGTAAAACGAATTGCACAGAAAGCTGCTGACAACGTTAAATCTTTGGGATTTGCATTCAGCTCTTGTACAGTTCCTGCTGCAGGAAAACCTACATTCGACATCAGTGCAGGCGAAATGGAATTTGGTGTTGGTATCCATGGTGAACCTGGTATCAAACGAGAAAAGATTGCTACAGCTGATGAATTGGCTGAAAGAATCGTTACAGCTCTTCTTAAAGAAGTTAATCCAGGATCAAGCGAAGTTTCAGTTCTTATCAACGGATTTGGTTCAACACCACTCCAGGAATTGTATCTTTTCAACAACGCTGTTGCTAAAGTTTTGGCAGACAAAGGTGTTAAAGTTTACCGAGTATTCGTTGGTAACTTCATGACATCAATTGATATGTTGGGAGCTTCAATCTCTATCCTCAAGATGGATGATGAACTCAAGACAATGTTGGACTTCCCATCAGAAGCTCCAGGATTCAGAGTACTCGGACCAGTTCCTGCTTCAGTTTACTCACCAATCACATGTGGAAACGAAGACAACACAAACGTTTCTTTCACAGCTGACACATCAAAAATGTCAACAATCAAGAACGGAAAAGAAATTGACCTTCCTTCAATGGTTTACCTCATCGACAAGATGGCTGAAATCATCATCAAGAACGAACAGCCATGGTGCGAACTTGACTCACATGCTGGTGACGGTGACTTCGGTATGTCAGTTGCAAAAGGTTTCCGACAGCTCAAACGAGAATGGGCAGAAATCTGCGAAAAGAAGACAATCGGAGAATTCCTCGATGCTGCTGCTATGGTTATCATGCTTAACTGCGGTGGTGCTTCAGGTCCTATCTGGGGTTCAGCATTCCGTATGGCTGGTAAATGCGCAGGAGACAAGAAAGCCCTTTCAATCAGTGAATTTGCTGATATGCTTCAGGCTGCTGTTGACGGTGTTCAGGAAACAGGTAAACGTTCATTCGGACGAGGAGCTGTTGTTGGTGACAAGACATTGATCGATGCTCTTGTTCCATGTGCAGATTCTTGGAAAGAAAGCGTAAAAGCTGGCGACGACCTTAAGACAGCATTCGTTAAGGGTGCTAAAGCCGGTGTTGACGGAGCTGCTGCTACAGCAGAACACGTTGCACACATGGGTCGTGCAGGTACTGTTGGTGAACGATCTATCGGATATCCAGATGCCGGTGCATTTGCTTTGGGACAGATCTTCACAGAACTTTCAGAAATTATTAAATAATTTTTAATAAAGACGAGTATCGGTAAGTTTTCACACAAAATGATTCCGGTACTCGTCATTTTTTTTCAGGGGGCAAAATTTAATGCATACAGACTTAACAGCAAAATCGTGGGGCAAAACAATCGAGCAGATCAGACAGTGCCACTTGAGCTTAATCGGAGCATCACAAGCAACAACAGAAAACTGGAAGGAAGCTTTTGATTCGCTGATAAAATCAATCAAAGAAGAAAGAGTTTCGTACCCGGAGTTTGCATCAGAACTCAAGGATTTGACAGAAGCAACTGGGTCAACTTATGATTTTACCGATATTTTGGAAGAATATTTTGATCACCTGGAAGACAAACATGCCTGGCAGATAATCATCGATTCGTGTGATGAGCTGATTCCGCTTTTTAAGTGGCAGTCAAATGCACCTTCAGAATATATGTTCAGAAAGGGAAATGCACTTGAAAAAATGGGACACATCGATGAAGCCGGAGAATTCGGAGAAGAATGGCTTAAAAAATATCCGAACGACCTTTACGGCGTTGCATCAAACGTATTTTTGATGGTTGAAATGAAACGCTATGAACAGGCCGAAGCCCTTATAAAAAAACATCTTACTGATGACTTGATCTGTGACAAAACCACAGACACCTTCTTTATGGCAGCTGAGCGCCTGTACGAAATAACGGACAACATCAACGCCAAACAGAGAATCGAAAAGAAAATTGCAGAATACAATGAAATGATTGGAAAATAAAATCTAAATCGAAAGCAATTTATCTACGGAAAAGCCGGCGAAATCAGAGATGACGTAGTCGGCTTTATCTTTTATTTCGTCCTTAGTGTGGGTCGTTGCAAGACCGATGACCTTCATTTTTGCATTTCGACCGGCTTCAAGACCACTGTAAGAGTCTTCAAAAACGACGCTTTCATCAGGGGAAGCACCGAATTTTTCGGCCGCAATCAGGTAGCAGTCCGGGCAAGGCTTTCCACGCGGAAAATCTTCGGCAGTTAAAATCTCATCGAACATTTTCAAAATTTCCGGATGGCGGACATAGACGCTTTCCATCTTACGGCGGTTGGAGCTCGTTACGACGGCAGTCTTTATTCCTCGGGAACGTAATTCATTGATGAAATCAACGACGCCCGGAATATAATTCATATTTAGGTTGACTTCAAGATCATCCATCATTTGATGAATTCTGGAAATCTGTTCTTCGCTGCAAGATGAAAAATGATCAGCAAAAATCTTTGTAAGGCTCTGTCCCTTGATTTTAGGTCCAAAATCTTCGATATGCAAAAAGTCACGACCAATCATATCCCAGAAAACCGTATACTGGCTTTCAGTATCGATTACAACTCCATCAAGGTCAAAAAGTGCAGCAATAAATTTCATAAAAAATCTCCAAGAATCATTCTATAAAATTTCTGCGTTATTGTACAATATCCTGCAAAATTGTATTATATAAGAAGTTAGGTTTCTTAGGGAGGAATATCGTGACAGAAAAGACTTCAGCCCTCAAAAAGGCATTCGAAGAAAAACTTAAGAATATAAAGACAGTTCAAGAAATTGATCAGCTTAAAGTTGATTTTCTTGGTAAAAAAGGTTCCATTCAGGAATTAATGCAGGACCTTAGAGCCGTTCCAAATGACAAAAAACGCGAAATGGGACAGGCAATCAACACATTCAAGCAGTTTATCGAAAAATCAATTGAAGAAAAACAGGCAGAACTCAAAAAGCTCGAGTGGAAAATCAAGATTGAATCAACCCCAAGCTACGATGAAAGCCTCATGATCAAAGCCGATGACGGATCTCTTCATCCAATCACAATCATTCAGCGTGAAGTTGAATCAATTTTTGCTTCCATGGGATTTACGATTGAAAACTATCCGGAAATCGTTGATGACTATCACTGTTTTGAAGCTCTTAACATTCCGCCTTATCATCCAGCCCGAGATATGCAGGATACCTACTATCTTTCGACAGGGCAGCTTCTTAAGACTCACACATCAGCAGCACAGAACTACATCATGAGAAAATACGGTGCTCCACTTAGAGCAATTTTCCCAGGACGCTGCTTCAGAAACGAATCAATCATGATTCCTTCCATCTGGAAGAAAGTATTTTCATGGCAGGCGTCGATTGATTCGTTTCTGAAGCAGCGTCCTGGGAAAATT
>JAILRX010000175.1 GCA_024697985.1 Treponemataceae bacterium
AAAAGTTGGAGTTCCTGGTGAAGATGCTGAAGGTGTATGGACAGGTGTTGATTTCCTTCATGCTTGTGGAGAAGAGAAAAAACCAGTTCTTAAAGGTAATACAGTTGTTATCGGTGGTGGTAACGTTGCAATCGATGCTGCTCGATGTGTTGTTCGATGCGGTTCAAAAGAAACATACATGATTTCACTTGAAACTCGAGACATCATGCCTGCAAGTCCACACGAAATTGAAATTGCTGAAAGCGAAGACATCAAGCTTAACGGCGGATGGGGACCAAAAGAAATCCTTACAGAAGGCGGAAAAGTTAAAGGTATCGTATTCAAGAAATGTCTTTCAGTTTTCGATATGGTAGACGGCAAAAAGAAATTTGCTCCTAAATATGATGAAAACGATACGATGACAATTGAATGTTCAAATGTAGTACTTACAGTTGGTCAGGCAAGTATCTGGGGTGACCTTGTTAAAGACGAAAAAGTTGAATTCAAGGGACCTGCAATTCAGGCTGACAGACTTACATATCAGTGTGTTGGTGCTCCTGATATCTTTGTTGGTGGTGATGTTTACACAGGACCTAAGTTCGCAATTGACGCTATCGCTGCCGGAAAAGAAGGTGCAATTTCAATTCACCGATTCGTACAGCCACATTCAAGCCTTACAATCGGACGAAACAGACGTGAATTTATCGAACTTAATAAAGACGATATCCTTGTTGAAAACTATGATAACTCTAAACGACAGATGCCTGGAAAGAAAGGCCTTGATAAGATGTCTTTCGAATGTGACGCAGTAACATTTACTGAAGAACAGGTTAAGAAAGAAACAGGTCGTTGTTTGAGTTGTGGTGCTTCAATCGTTGATACCAACAAGTGTGTAGGTTGTGGTGTTTGTACAACAAAATGTGCATTCGACGCAATTCACCTATATCGTGAAAATCCAGGCTGTAGCGTAATGCGAAAGTCTGAAGATAAGCTTAAATATATTTTACCAAATATGCTTAAGCAAAAAATTAAGTTTACATTTGTAAAAAAATAAGTGATAATTTAGTTATGGTGAACTTCAAAAAGAGGTTCACCATAACAATTTTAAATGAGTAGTTTACGGCGAATACGTTCGTTGCAAATTATAAAAAGAAACAATAGGAGGAAAAGTTATGTTGTTTCAACTTTATGGAGCTACCGCAGCAACACAGTTGCTTGGTTGGTGCTTGGTTTTCGTTGGTCTCATTCTTTTGAATGAACTTGGTCGAACAAAATTTGGTGGAATCCTTGTATTCTTCATCATTCCAGCTGCATTGACAGTATTGTTCATCGTTGCACAGGTTGGAAAAGACTCATTCGCTTCAAACTGGTATTTAATTACACATATGAACGGATGGTTCCATTATGCTAAGCTGTACGCTGCGACAATCGGATGTATTGGTTTTATCTTCCTCGCAAGAAAATGGACTGCACTTGGTAGAGCTGAATGGTTCAAATGTTGGCCATTCATTATTGTAGGTATCAACATTTTGATCGCTGTTGTATCTGACTTTGAATCTTGTATCAAAGGTGGACTCACAGGTGGTTGGTGGGTATCTAACGAAGGTGTATTCCTCTATGGTGGATGGTGGAACCTTCTTAACGGTATCGCTGGTATTATCAACATCGTATGTATGACAGGTTGGTTCGGAGTTTACTCTTCAAAGAAAGGTAAGCTTGGAAAACAGGATATGTTGTGGCCAGACATGACATGGGCATTCATCCTTGCTTATGATGTATGGAACTTCGAATATACATATTTGAACTTGCCTACACACTCATGGTACTGTGGTCTTGCATTGTTGCTTGCTCCTACATTTGCTGCTTCTTTCTGGAACAAAGGTGGTTGGATCCAGAACCGTGCTTTCACACTTTCAATCTGGTGTATGTTCGCTCAGGTTGTACCATTCCAGTTGACAAAACCATTCTCAGTAGTTCCTTCACTTTACAAAGGTGCTCCACAGGATGGATCAGCTGCAGGTCTTATGTATGAAAAGGCTATGGAACTCTACAATGCTGGTGAAAAAACAGGTGATGCTGTTAACCAGGCAATTACTGACATGGGAATCACTGCAGATCCAAAAATGCAGGGTATCATTGCTGTTGCTGCAGTAATTGTTAACGTTTGTGTATTCGCAGCTATCATGAAGAAAGCTTGCGCTACAAAGACAAACCCTTACACAAAAGAAATCTGGAAGGGAACAAAAGACTTCGAAGAAGCTATGGCTCGAGAAGAAAACGCTTAATTTTCTGCTTACGTAGAAATTAAATGAAAAGGACGTCCGGTTACTTATTCAAGTGGCTGGGCGTTTTTTTTTGCGCCAGCGCTGCGAAAGGCGACGCAGGAGGCCACCGCAGGGAGCCTTGCGAGCGAGGAGGCTGGAGCGAAAGCGCAACCTGTAACATAGCGGTGCCGTCAGGCAGGCGCCCCACAAAAAAAGAAAATGATTAATTTTCGAAAATTTTTTGCGCACATTTTTAATGACGTGATATAATAAAAATTGTGGGGACGGAGAGGGAAAAATACTCAACATTTGTTCAGAGAAATTTCAAAAAACTTTAAAAAAAAATAAAATTTAAAAACACTTTATACTTACTATATTTATCCCAATTTTCCACATGTTATCCACAGATTTCTAACGTTGACAACGCTAAATATAGCGTTTATACTTTAAAAAACTAACACAGATAGTGTTTTTGATAAAAAAGTGATACAACTGGGGAATGTATGATCAAAAGTATTAAGAAACGTGATGGTCGTGTTGTTTTATACGACGAAGAAAAGATTGCTAACGCAATTCTTAAAGCGATGCAGGCTTCGGGTGAGGGCGATGCATCGGATGCTGCTGGAGTAGCAAATTCAGTTGAAGCATCTTTGGAACAGCTTTGTGGCGAAAATCCTCCTACAATTGAACAGATTCAGGACCAGGTTGAAAAGGACCTGATGAGCGCAGGTTTTGAGGAAACAGCTAAACAGTACATTTTGTATCGAGCAAGTCGAACTCGTGTTCGTGAAATGAACACTCGATTGATGAAGGTTTTCGACGAACTTACAAATGTAGACGCAAAAAAAAGTGACCTTAAGAGAGACAATGCAAATATCGACGGCGACACAGCTATGGGTACAATGCTCAAATATGGTAGTGAAGCTGCAAAAGATTATTATGAAAAATACCTTTTGACTCCGGAACAGGCTGAAGCTTACAGAGATGGCTGGATTCATATTCACGATTTCGACTTTTATTCCCTTACTACAACCTGCTGTCAGATTCAGCTGACAAAACTTTTCAAAGGCGGTTTTTCAACAGGCCATGGATTCCTTCGTGAACCAAACGACATTCAGTCTTATTCAGCTTTGGCTTGTATTGCAATTCAGTCTAACCAGAACGACCAGCACGGCGGTCAGTCAATCGTTGACTTTGACTATGGTCTTGCTCCAGGTGTAAAAAAGACTTATCGAAAACTTTATTCTTCAAATCTTTATAAGGCTATGGAAATTATTTTCCCTTCTGATAAGCCAGATGAAACTGAAGATAAATCTGATGGAATTAAAGGCGATTTGACTCTTTATGATTTGAAAGATATTGCAAAGGATATTGAATCAAAAACAGGTCATTATCCACAGATTACAACAGATGAAGAATATCTTGCTGAAGAAAGAAAAATCCTTGTTGAAAAAGGATTTGATGAAGAAGAGCTTAAAAAGGCTCAGGCTTTTGCAGTAAAAGAAGCTTATAGAGAAACAGATAAGGCAACTTATCAGGCTATGGAAGCTTTGATTCATAACTTGAATACAATGCATTCTAGAGCAGGTGCTCAGACTCCATTCAGTTCTGTAAACTATGGAACAGATACAAGTCCAGAAGGCCGAATGGTTATGAAAAACATGCTTAAGGCTACAGAAGCTGGTCTTGGTATGGGCGAAACACCTATCTTCCCAATTCAGATTTTCCGAGTTAAGGAAGGGGTTAACTATAACGAAGAAGATCCAAACTATGATCTTTTCCTTCTTGCTTGTGAAGTAAGTGCAAAACGACTCTTCCCTAACTTCAGTTTTATTGACAGCCCTTTCAACCTTCAGTATTACAAACCAGGTCATCCTGAAACTGAAATTGCTTACATGGGTTGCCGAACTCGAGTTATGGGTAACGTATATGATCCAAGCCAGGAAATTTCGCCAGGTCGAGGAAACCTTTCGTTTACTTCGATTAACCTTCCAAGACTTGCAATTGAAGCAAAAGGTGATGTTGATAAGTTCTACGACAGTCTTAAGAAGATGCTTGAACTGGTTTGCGGACAGCTTTTGGACCGATTTGCAATTCAGTCTAGAAAACATGTATACAACTATCCTTTCCTTATGGGTCAGGGTGTTTGGATTGACAGTGAAAAACTTGGTTACAATGATACCGTTGGTGAAGTTCTGAAACATGGTACTTTGTCAGTTGGTTTTATCGGTCTTGCTGAAACATTGATTTCACTTTATGGACACCATCATGGTGAAAGTGATGAAATGCAGCAGAAGGGACTTGAAATCGTTTCATTCATGCGAAAATTCCTGGATGACAAGAGCAAGGAAATGCAGTTGAATTTCGGTTTGATTGCAACACCTGCAGAAGGTCTTTCAGGTCGATTTGTACGAATGGATAAAAAGCGTTATGGAATCATTAAGGGTGTAACTGATAAAGAATACTACACCAACTCTTTCCATATTCCAGTTTATTATAAGATTTCTGCTTATGATAAGATTAATAAGGAAGCTCCATATCATGCTTTGACAAATGCCGGTCATATCAGCTATGTAGAGCTTGATGGAGATACAGCAAATAACGTTGAAGCTTTTGTTTCTGTTATCCGATGTATGCATGATGCTGGAATTGGATACGGTTCAGTAAACCATCCGGTAGACCGTGACCCTATCTGTGGTTACGTTGGTGTAATCGGTGAAGTTTGTCCACGATGCGGTAGACGAACAGGTGAGCCAATTACAATCGAAAAAATGAATGAGCTGAAGATGAAGTATAGAAATATTCCTCTTCTTCAGAACTGGAAATTCTAAAAAAGTTACCGATACATTAGTGTCGGACTAAAATAAAAAAAGTGTGGTACTTATAAAAAAAGTAACACCGGGAGGACATTTTGGAAACAACAAGTAAGATTAGCACAAATATCGAAGCTAAATTGGGTAAAGGCGTTGAATTTGAAAGAATCCGCCGAATTACAGGATACTTGGTAGGAACTTTGGATCGATTCAACGATGCTAAACGCGCTGAAGAACACGATCGCGTTAAGCATGGAATGTAATTGCGATAAGTAGCAACCATCAGGCTATGCAATCAATTCTCAATATTGCCGGGCTCGTTAATGATTCAATTGTTGACGGACCCGGTATTCGTTTTACGGTATTTGCTCAGGGATGTTCCCACAATTGTGAGGGTTGTCATAATCCAGAAACACATGAATTCGGAACGGGAGTAAATTACACGATAAATGAGATATTGAGGGAGATACAGGCTAATCCCTTGGTCAGGGGAGTAACTTTTTCGGGCGGGGATCCGTTTTTTCAGGCTGAAGGTTTTGCAGAACTTGCAAAGGAGCTGAAAAAGCTTAAATACGAGGTTGCATGCTATACAGGCTTTACCTGGGAATATCTGATAGGTTGCGGGGATGTTCATAAAATTGAACTGCTGAAAAATTTGGATGTTCTTGTAGATGGACCTTTTATTCTGGCCAAGAAAAATCTGGACTTGCTTTTCAGGGGAAGTTCCAATCAAAGAATCATCGACGTTCAAAAAAGTCTTGAGAAGGTAAGTTTTGGAAAGAGCCCGGTTCCAGAGCCTGTCTGGTGTACTTCAAAAAGATGGGTCGGGGACATGTTCAAAAAGTCACTTTAAGGTCTTGACTAAAAAGTGAATTTATATAAAATATACTATACAAACGACGCGGGGTAGAGCAGTTGGCAGCTCGTCGGGCTCATAACCCGGAGGCCGCAGGTTCGAGTCCTGCCCCCGCTATAAGTAAAGAAGCAACTTTGTTGCTTCTTTTTTTTTGCATTTTAGAGAAAAGGGTAAAAAAAATAGAAGTAGGACTCGAAACGGAGTGAGCGGCCCCAAAAAAGGCGAGCAGTGCGCAGCGTTTTAGGGCAAATTGCCAGGGACGGCAATTTAGCGAACGGAGGCGGCCGTGGAGGGAGCGGACAGGAGGGGCGCGACTGGAACGGCGAGTCCTGCCCCCGCTAAAGCGCTAAAACCTTATGTTATAAGGTATTTTGTTTCAGGCTGGTAGTAATGAATATTTTCAGGAGATGGAAGAGCTAAAAAGAAGTTATGGCAGTTATGTCAAAAATCCCAGCCCTGAAAATGCTAAATCTATGGTTGATGCATTTTTTGGAGGACCCAAAGGCTTTTTTGATGATTTTGAAAAATGGCTGTTAAGCATGACTCCCGGCTATTTAAGAAAGCTTGCCAGTTTATTGGAGAACAGAGGCTGCAAAAACTATCGCGAATATAAAAAAGGAGTCTTCAAAAGCGGTATAGAAAGGTAGTTTTGCAAACTTGAAAAAACAGAAAATGAGCCCCAGACCGTTTATCCGGTCTATCACATATGCAGGTACACACGGGGACCTGAGGGATGGCTTTTAGTAAAGAAGAAAGACTTTGCAAGGTTGCAAAGGAGTTTTTTAGTTAGGTGTGTCGTTCTTTGACACAGTTATAGGGTATAATATCTGTAAAATTGGTACTTTTTATGGTATAATTTTCTTATAGTTTTAAAAAGAGAATAAACGTATGAGCAATTTTACATTTTTACAGACCTACTGGCCGGATTTCGCTAAAACGATGGAATTTGCAGAGAATTATGTTTATACAGATCCTGCATCCAGTAAGAATAAATCAGGTCTTTTTGTAGAATTAATGGTCAGGGAAATTATGCGTATCGAAAATATCCCTGAACCAGAATATGACAATACTCATTATACCCGTACTAAGATTCTTAAATCTGAAGGTCTTCTTCCTTACGATGTAAATCAGTGGATTAATCAGGTCCGCATTAAACGAAATGATTCAACACATGAAAATATTGCTTCTGAACAAGAAGCTCTGTCTGTTTTAGCTTTTACATACCAGATAGCGATTTGGTTCATGCAGACTTATGGAGACTCTAACTTTAAGCCAGAAGAATTTGTAAAACCGCAAGTTCCCAAAAAGAAAATCAACCTGATGCCTCTTGTAAAAAATCAGGAAAAGAAAATTGAAGAACAGAAAACAGAACTTGAAAATGCAGTAGCAACCATTGCAGAAAAAGAAGCCGCTATTGCAGAGCGAGATAAAAAGCTGTCAGAACTGGAAGCCGAAATAGAAAAATCCCGAAAAGAACGTGAGACAATTCAAAATCTTACTCCTCAAAGTTCT
>JAILRX010000176.1 GCA_024697985.1 Treponemataceae bacterium
TGGACTGACCATACTTTCGTGGCCTGGTATTCAGATTCTTCATATACAACAGCCTTTGATTTTGATACGGAAATCACGACTGACATAACGCTTTACGCTAAATGGGCAGAATTCATTCCTATCACCTACACGAAAATGGCATCAGACTATGGCAGCGACGATTCATGGGAAGCTTGGGAAGCTAACTATTCTTACGTAACAGTTTCAAGCATGATAGAAACATCAACTGGATATAAAGTAAATATTTCTTACAACATCCGTATGATGACATCAAACACTTCGTCAAATGCAACCGAGGCTGCGGCTGCTGGTTCTGCTTATTACGGCGCTTTCAGTTTGAACTTCGAAGATTCTGATGGAGTTACCGTTTCTTACGGCACATATTCAGATGTTGATATTGATGAATTCTTTGGCGATGCTTATGAGGATTCAAGCTATATCGACTGGTGGCGATTGTACAGCGACACGGCATCTTACAGTGCAGACGGAAAATCTGTGACTTACACCTTCTCAAAAGAAGGCTATGAAGATACGACCCTTACAGTTAATTTCAATCGTGCTGATGAATTCCTTGATCTTTCATTCAGTACTTTCCCAAGCGGAATCTTTACTGATCCTGAAGGCGGTACAGATACGAGCTGGACAACCTGGAATTCCAACAAGAATAATGGTTATGTAAGCACAGTTCAGGAAGACACTTTCAATGGCTATAAAGTAACAGTCACCTATGATTCTTCACAGATGGCAACCAACACTTCTACAGATGAAACTATGGCATCAACATACGGTTCTGCTACCTGGGCAGTAAGCGGACTTGAGCTTGATTCAACAGATGGAGTTACCGTCACGGTAGGTTCGACAAACAATGCTTTAACGGATGTTTTTGATGGTCCTGTAACAAGCTCGCAAAGTTCAACTTATCAAGGCATGTACTGGATATGGTGGATTTTGAATTCTGCGGAAGATCAGGGTTCCACGACCTACGACAGAAACGGCCGTACGACAACATTGACATTCAGCAAGGAAGGCTATCCGAATACAGTCGTAATATTCAGCTTCGTAGACGAGGCCGAGTAATAAGACAAAAAAAAGCCCTCAGAAAAATCTGAGGGCTTAATCATTTTAAAGATTTTCGGTAAGAATTAGAATTCTACTTCTTCAAGACATGCGTCCAAATCTGCAGTAATCTTTTCCTTGTCCATTCGCTGTCCGATGAATACCAGCTTAACTTCTCGGTCGCCATATTTTTCATCCCAGTGCTTTTCGATTTCAGGATCTTCCTTGAAAGCTTGTCGCTGCTTGAACTTGGAAGCTGTTGCAAGCCACATTCCTGCAAAAGAAGCGCTGATCTGTTTTCCGGCCTGTTCGAGAACGTATGCTCCGTCAGTTTCATCGCTGAAATAAAGCATACCCTTGCATCGGATTACGCTTTCTGGCCATTTTCCTGCAAAATCCTCGAGTTTTGCCCTGTTGAATGGCTTTCGTCTGTAGTAAACGAAGGTTCCGATTCCGTATTCGTCTCCGTGTGGATGGTCCTTGTCGTGGTGATGTCCGCAGTGGCAGACTCCGTGTTCGTGGTCACAGTGGCTGTGGTCTTCGTGATCGTGATCATCGTCGTCATCGTCATGGTGATGATGATGTTCGTGCTCATCATGGTCGTGTTCTTCGTGATCGTGATCATGGTGATGATGTTCATGATCATGTTCGTCGTGCTCGTTTTCAGAGTTTTCAAGTTCTGCTACCCAGCCGGCCGTGTTATAGACTTTTTCAAAGTCGAAAAGTTTTGTGTCAAGAATCTTATCGAGGTCGATTTCACCTTTTACGGTTTCAATCATCTGAGCACTTGGCTGCAATGCCCTTACGACAGCTTCAACTTTCTTGAGGTCTTCTGGTGAAACAAGGTCTGTCTTATTGATGAGGACTGTGTTACAGAATTCAATCTGCTGAACGAGAAGGTTTGCGATGTCTGTTTCATCATCAGGTCGGTCCAAAAGTTTCTGTCCGCCACCAAATTCATCAACAAGTCTGAGTGCATCAACTACGGCAACGATGTTGTCGAGTCGTACAACCTTTGGAAGTCCCTGGTTTCCTGCCGAGCCGTCCAAAGCCATGATTGTCTGTGCAATCGGAATTGGTTCACAAATACCGCTTGCTTCAATAAGGATATAGTCAAATTTTCCGCTCTTTGTAAGCTGGATAATCTGATTCAAAAGGTCTGTTTTAAGTGTACAGCAGATACATCCGTTCTGAAGTGGAACTACGCTGTCTTTTTCAACGATACTTCCGCCCTTTTCGATGAGGTTTGCATCAATGTTAACTTCACCAATATCATTTACGATTACTGCAACTCTATAACCTTTCTGATTGTTAAGAACATAATTTAAAAGAGTTGTTTTTCCTGCTCCCAAATAACCTGTCAAAAGAGTAACTGGTACAACTTTTTCGTTTTTACTCATTTATCTATCTCCCGTAAAAATAAGGTTTGTAACTTAATTATTCACTCCATTAATATAGTAAAAAATTAAGATTTCGTCATCAACTCATCAGTTATATTGAAAATAAAAAGAATTTCAGATAAAATGACACAATTTATCTATAACTTTTAAGAGGGAAATTTATGGCATATTTTTTTGAAGAACCTTCACATACTTTTGCTGAATATCTTCTTGTTCCTGGATACACAAGCGCAGAATGCATTCCTGCAAGTGTAAGCTTAAAAACTCCAGTAGTTCGCTACAAAAAAGGAGAAGAATGTCCCCTTACAATGAATATTCCTTTGGTTTCAGCCGTAATGCAGTCAGTTTCAGACGACAGAATGGCGATTGCTCTTGCTAAAGAGGGTGGAATTTCATTCATCTATGGTTCGCAGACAATTGAAAATCAGGCAGCAATGGTTGCCCGAGTAAAAAGCTATAAGGCAGGTTTCGTAACCTCTGATTCAAACATCAAGCCTGACCAGCCTTTGACAGATGCTGTAGCCCTTAAAGAAAAGACAGGTCACAGCACAATCGCAGTTACAGAAGACGGAACTGCAAACGGAAAGCTTTGCGGTATCATCACAAGCCGTGACTACAGAATCAATCACACTCCAGCTGATGCAAAAGTAAAGGATTACATGACTCCTTTTGCAAATCTTGTAACAGGTCAGGATGGAATCACTCTTTCTGAAGCAAACGAACTCATCTGGAATCACAAGCTTAATTCACTTCCTATCATCGATAAGAACGGAAACCTCAAATACATGGTTTTCCGAAAGGATTATGCAAGTCATCAGGAGCATCCTCTTGAACTCTTGGATGACAAGCACCGCTACATCGTTGGAGCTGGGATCAACACCCGAGACTACATGGAACGTGTTCCTGCACTTCTTGCTGCCGGAGTTGATGTAATGACGCTGGATTCAAGCGAAGGCTTTACAGAATGGCAGAGAAGGGCCCTTCACGACATCCATGAAAAATGGCCAAACGCAAAAGTTGGTGCCGGAAACGTAGTTGATGCTGAAGGCTTTAACTTTTTGGCAGAAGCCGGAGCTGATTTCGTAAAAATCGGAATTGGTGGCGGTTCAATCTGTATCACACGAGAACAGAAAGGTATCGGACGTGGACAGGCTACTGCTACAATCGAAGTTGCAAAGGCCCGCGACGAATATTTCAAGAAAACTGGTATCTACGTTCCGATCTGCTCGGACGGCGGTATCGTACACGACTACCACATGACATTGGCTTTGGCTATGGGCGCTGACTTCTGCATGCTCGGACGTTATTTTGCCCGATTCGACGAAAGTCCTACAAACAAGCTGATGGTAAACGGTAGCTACGTAAAGGAATACTGGGGTGAAGGTTCAAACAGAGCCCGAAACTGGCAGAGATACGACATGGGTGGAGCAAGCAAGCTCAGTTTTGAAGAAGGCGTTGATTCTTACGTTCCTTACGCAGGAAGCCTCCACGACAACGTAACGATGAGTATGAGCAAGGTCCGACACACAATGTGTAACTGCGGTGTCCTTACAATCCCTGAACTTCAGGAAAAAGCTAAGATTACTTTGGTTTCTCAGGCTTCCCTTACAGAAGGTTCTGCTCACGACGTAATCGTAAAGACAACTTCAATTCAGTCGTAAGTTTAATTTTGCTTAAAACGTGCCGGTTGCATTTTTGTGACCGGCATTTTTTTTCTGACTTTTTTTTGACAAAATTTACAAAATTGCAAAAAAAAGTGTTTGTGAATTTGAACTTTTGGCTTTAGTATTTTTAACTATGAGCGTAAAACAAGATAGAAAAAGTGTTTTAATCATTGATAATGATGATGAAGTTTCTCAACAGCTGGTCGAAACCTTTTGCGACGATTACGAAATCATTCTTGTTAATAATGTAATTTCGGCACTTGAATTTTTGGAACTAGACCGTTGTATCAGGAAAATCTATCTGGTTATTTTAAGTCTGGATCTGCTTGAAGATTCAAGTTTCACCCTTTTGGAAAGCATGAAAATTGACCCTGTCTATTCAGAGATTCCTGTTATTGCAATCACAAATTCCGTTGATTCTGAAACGGAAATGCTTGCACTGAAAAATGGTGCCATGGACTGTATGTTTCAGCCTCTGAATTATCAGCTTTTGTTTCAGCAGGGCGAAAATTACATCAAGCGAAATGAAGAGAATTTCTATAAAATCAATAAGGTGATTTCAGATCAGACCAAATATATGAATTCTGAACTTGAGCACCGTGCAAATATTGATGAACTTACAGGTATTTACAACAGATTTTCATTTTGCGAAAAGACGGAAAAGCTTTTAAAGACAAACATCAATAAAACCTATTTGATTTATCGATTTAATATTGAAAAATTCTACGTAATCAATGACCTTTTTGGCGGTAAGGTCGGTGATGAAATCCTGAAGGCAATCGCTAATACTTTAAGGGAAGTGCTTCCTGAAGGTGCTATTTATGGCCGTCTTGAAAGCGATCATTTCGTCGCCTGCGTTGAAAGCCACACCTGCCAGGGTGCTGATATCCTTGATGAAATTGAAAAGGCTGCTAAAAAAGAAGCACCTAATGCCGACATTCAGGTAAAGATGGGAATGTATCCTATCGTTGATACGACTTTGCCTGTAATTTCGATGTGCGACCGTGCGAACATGGCTCTTCAGTCCATCAAGGGGAATTATCTAAAAAAATCAGCATTCTATGATAAGTCCTTGAATGAAATTTTGCATGAAGAACAGAAGCTCGTTAAGGACATGAAGGCCGCCCTCGAAAAAAAGGAATTTGAAATTTACCTTCAGCCAATCGTCAGCCTGATAGAAGAAAAGGTCGTAAGCGCCGAAGCTCTCGTGCGATGGAATCATCCGAAACGAGGCCTTATGGCGCCAAGCGGTTTCGTGCCGTTCTTTGAAAAATCGGGTCTGATTGCGACATTGGATTATTATGTCTGGGACCTGGCCTTTGCATATCAGAAAAAACGATGCGATCAGGGGCTTCCTGAAATGCCGATTTCAGTAAACATCAGTCGAATGAGCCTCTACAATCCAAAGCTTTGCGAGGACATCATCAATCTTTCAAGACGCTATGAAGTAAAGCCTCAGCTGATAAAGCTGGAAGTTACCGAAAGCGCCTACAACGACAATCCGACTCAGATGATGAACACGATGAGCGAGCTGCAAAGATACGGTTTCTTGATTTTGATGGACGATTTTGGCTCGGGCTATTCTTCTCTGAACATGCTCAAGACCATTCCTGTTGATATCCTCAAAATTGACATGTGCTTTTTGCAGGATTTCGGCAAGGTCAGTAAGGCCGCAAGCATTTTGACATCAGTCGTAAGGATGGCCAAATGGCTGAACATTCCGGTTGTCTGCGAAGGTGTTGAAAACAAGGATCAGCTGGAATTTTTGAAGGAAATCGGTTCTGATTTTGTTCAGGGCTATTACTTTTCAAAACCGATTCCAATCAGCGAGTTCGAGGAATTTGAAAAAGCAGACCTTTCGGACAGGGATATCCTTAATCCGATTATTCAGGACATTTCTGAAGTCAGCACGATATTTGACAGCAACGAACTTGCATCCCGCATTTTCAATACGTTTATCGGTGCCTTCGGTTTCTATGAGTTTTCAAATAATCACCTTGAAGTTTTGCGCGTAAATGATAATTATTATAGTATGATGGGGTACACTCCAGAAACATTCCATTCCAACAAGATGAATGTTTTCGAGATGATTGTACCTGAAGACCGTGAAATAATTTTGACAGCATGCAAATCAGCCGTTCAGGGAAATATGCCGGCAGAAATAATGGTTCGCCGATATCTGCCTGATGGAACGGTGATTTGGCTCAGCATCATCGTCCGCTTTTTTGGTGGTGATGAAAAACGTGCTATAATATGCTGTGCTATGAACAACATTACCGAGCAGAAGGCCAGTGAGTCGCGGGCGGAAGAACGCTCTATAGCTCTGGTAAAATATCTGGAAAGAGTCCGTTCAATTTTGGATGCAGTTCCTTACGGAATCTGTCAGTACGAAATTGATGGCTCGCATTCTCCAATTTTTGCAAACCGTGCATGTTACGAAATGTACGGAACGAATCATCAAAGTGATTATATTGCAGAGAACATCCATTCTGACTGTAATATTTTCAGCTTAAAAAAGACTGAAGAATTCATGAAAATCTTGCAAAAAGTGAAAGAAACAGGCGAGGACGGGCTTTATTCTGCCGAAATTATAAGAGAGGACGGCTCTATTTTACCGATCAGGGGTCGGGTTTCTATTGTAGATTACTATGATGGCAGAAAAGTTTTTCAAGATACATTTTATGATGCAGAAAAAGAAGGTTCTTCTTAATCAAAATTTATTTTCTCAAACCCGCAAAATTTTTGCATTTCTGCTGATATTTTTCTGTTTTAACGCATTCTCATTTGCAGCTGCTGTATGGTCAGGAAACATGGGCTCTCTTGCTTATGGCGACACAACCGAAGCCTACATGACTTCAGATACGACTTTTGATACTCTTACAATTTATTGCGGCGAGCAGTATTTTACGGTTGATTTGTGTGGCTATGCCCTTTCAATTACGACATTGGATTTGGGAGAAAACTGGAAGACGGGCCAGATAAAATTTATTGATTCAGTCGGCGGCGGAACTGTTACAATCGGCACAATTGATGGAACAAATACTACTTGGTGCGGTTATAAATACATATACATTGATGAAGGGGTCACTGTTACCTTGACTACAAGCTATAACAAAGGTGGTGGTGGTGATTTTGATATCGTAGGTGACGGTACCCTTGTCATCGAAGATTCTGTAAGTGGTTTAAGTAATATAGACAATATTTCTGAGTCCGTAACCGTCGAAGGCGAAGGAGCAAACGCGGCCTACTGGATTTCAAAACAATATAGTTCCTATTTTGTCTGGAGCGGTTCGACAAGCACTGACTGGTCGGACGGTTCAAACTGGTATAGAAACGGAAGCGTACAAAGCAGCGCTCCGGGTACGAGCGACACTGCCCTGATTCCGACTTTGACAAGTACAAATCAGCCTGAGCTTACACAAGACGTCGCAATTGCTTCCCTTGAAATCCGCTCATCAATGACTTTGACCTGTTCTCTTTATACGTTGGACCTTTCTGGCGATTTGACTGCAAACGGAACAATTACTTCCGACACTTCCCTTACAGTTGGCGGCGACATCGAAGACTGTACGGAAAACCTTACGGTCGGTTCTCTTTCTGTAACGGGTTCCAGCTATCTTTCAGCTGATGTTACTGCGACTGGTGGAACCATCACTTTGACAGGCGACGTTACGTTCCCTTCATCAATTGGAATCTATTCAACTGTAACGACAACGATTTCAGGTTATATCGCAGGACTTACAAGCGGTGAAAGCCTCACTTTCGGGTCATCAACTTACACGGGAAGCCTTTCTCTTGGCGGAAACGTTACGACAATTGCAGGCGACATCACTTTTGCAAATGCGGTAACATTTACAACTGATGCCACGGTTTCAACTGGTTCTAGCTCAGGAAGCATAACAGCCTCTTCAACCATCAGTTCGCTTGGAACCTTGACTATGCAGACAGGCGGCACAATTGATGTTGCAAAATCGATTACGGCTGCCGGTGCAATTACAGTCCTTTCTGCAGATACGACGACAATTGGGAACGACAGCGGAGACAGCGTTGTTTCAAGTGCAAGTGGGGCAATTACTTTCGGCTCATCAACTTACAGTGGAACCCTTACGATTTCAGGCAATATCACATCAACTGACAGCAACATCATTTTTTATAACGCCGTAACTTTGAGCGCAAACGCAACTTTAACAAGCGGAACGGCCGACATTACGGCAAAAGGCAACTTTACGGCAAGCTCAGGACTTTCGATTGATGGCGCAAACTCGACTTTCGAAGGCAGATTTGCCTGCGGAACAGGTGCTTTTACGAGCAGTTCATCAACTTCAACCTTTTTAAAAAATGCTGATTTTTCAGAGTGTACATCGTTTACGCTTTCAGACTCATCCGCAATCATTTACATTTTGAACAGCTCGACCACAAGACGCTCTTTCAAGCTGCCATCAACTGGCGTTTCCTGCGACAAGCTTTATTTATCAGGAAAAATCACCGTAAACGTGGATGGCGATCTTTCGGCAACGACTGGAATTTATGTTTCAGATCCGACTTCAGGAACCTATTATTCAACAAGCAGTTTTACCATGCGTTTTACAGGTTCTTCTACAGTTTCAACTTCTACTTTGGACATCACACGATGCAGCGCAACTAGCGGTGTAATCGCAACGATAGAATTCACCTGCGATGTAGCGGCAAGCACGGAAATTTATGGACATTCGGGTACTTACATAAAAATCAATTCGGGTTACACCTTATCATCTGCAACCTATATTCATTCAGCTGGGAATACAGGACTTCTTTCAACTCTTTATGTTGCTGGAAATCTTGAACTTACCGGCGACTTGAATTTCTGCTCATACTATGAATGTCCAGAAATCAATGTTGCATCAACCGGAAAGATAACCTGCGCAAACATCCTCAAAACTTCGGATGAAACTTCCTATCATAACTCTACTTCGAGCTATCTTTTCATAAATAACGGCGAAATCGAAGTTACATCATCATTCATTTTTTATGATGATTTTCCATATTCTGGAAGCGGCTCTGTAATCCTTAACGGAAGCGGCTCCTATATTTCAAACACCGGTTCTGACGGCATTTCCATCAGTGAAATCGAGGTTTTGGATACGGCCATGATTGGTGCAACAAGCGGCGAGGGTAGTGGCGACATCGAGTGTACGACTTTGACATCAACAGGGCTTGGCGGAAAGACTCTTACCTTGAATCGCGATCTTGTTGTAACAGGAACTTCTTCTTCATCTCTTGCCTTGAGTGGAACTTCGGAAAGCTCACGGCTTTATCTTGCGGCAGCGAGCCTGAGCACGGGATTCATAGTTTCCCAAAGTTTTACAGGGGGAAGCTATCTTTCAATTGATGAAAATATCGTGATGAAGGATTCTTCAGGCACGGTGTCAGCATACACGTATACGACCATT
>JAILRX010000182.1 GCA_024697985.1 Treponemataceae bacterium
GGCAATCGCACTGGCAGTAGGGAAACAGGTTGCGACAGAGCTGTCATTGATGTTCGAGTAATTTTCACTTCCGTCCTGAAAGCGAAGGCCGTGCGGACCGTCGCTCATCGAAATGGATGCAAGCTTTCCGTTGCAGTCAAAGGTCTTCCAACTTCCGACTCCATTCAAAAGACGGATTTTTTCATCCAGAGAAAGTGACTTCAAAATTTCATCAGCATCTTTTTTCATAATATTTTCCTCATTTTATAAAAATCATAAACCCTAATTTCATTGCAAAATATCAAATATCAACTTAAAATATTAAATATCAATACAAAAGAGCAGTTTTTATGAAATATCAGATTTTGCCCCGGACAAAAGATTCCCTCGAAACCGAACGTGAACTTGGCATCAGCCATTCACACTTTGAGGACGAATACGCGCTTTTCAATTTGATAAAGGACGGTGAAAGTGAAATCCTTAAAGCGCAGCTCGAGCAGTATTTTTCAGAAGAAATTACGATGGGACGAATGACGGGAAACCAGTCAAGGCAGATAAAATACTGGGCAGTCGCCACGATTGCTGTTGCCGTTCATTACGCAATTCTAGGCGGAATGGATGAGACTGATGCTTTCAACGCAAGTGATGAGGTCATCAATAAAATTGATGTCTGCGGCGAAACTGACGAGATTTTTGACATCCTGAAGGTTGAAGCGATTAGGCTTACAGAAAACGTAAGAAAATCAAAGTACAAGAACACGAATGATCCGCTCGTGAAAAAATGCATTCACTACATCCATCTGAACTTGAATTCCAGAATCACGCTTACAGACCTTGCAGAAGAATGTGGAGTGAGTGAAGGCTATCTTTCAAACCGTTTTAAAAAGGAAATGGGGATGAAAGTCGGAGACTTTATAATGAAGGAAAAGCTTGAAAACGCAAAAAGCAGAATTCTTGCAGGACAAAAGCAGAATGAAGTGGCCTTTCAGCTGGGTTTTTGCAACGAATCGCACTTCATCCAGTGCTTCAAAAAAATGTTCGGCTCTACTCCAAAATGCCTGAAAGCTCGTTTTCAGTGATGGCGTGAAGGAAACGCCTGTCCACGCCCTTTTTTGCTTCCTCGGATGATTCGTTCGAAAAAATCACGTAGCCGCCCTTCTCTTTTTCGGTACCTGCCCTGAGATGTCGTCGTAAAATGCCGCCGTTATCATAGATTTTATGGACAAGCTTGAGTGATTTTTCAAGATCGGACGAAGTGCGGCACATCGAAGAATCAAGCTCGAAATTCTGATTCAAAACAGTCGTGTAAGTCGGACTTCGGTTTACGCGGTTATGGAAACGCTCGATTTTTTCCTTGAGCTTCTTTTTTCGTTCACGCTCCCTTGCCTGATCGAGCATCTGCTGGCTTGAAACAAAAAGGTCCTTGTGGCTTTCAAAAACTTCAGAAACGCTTTTTTTATTTTCCTGGCAGAAATATTTCAGGCAAAGCATCGTAGCATGCGCATCATCAGCTGAATTGTGAAACTGAAGCTTTTCGTCGTTCGAGGCAAAAAAACGGCACCATTCCTTTAGCTTGCGCTTTTCTCCATAGAACTGCGAAAGGATTTTTTCTACGTCGAAGGCACGAAATTCGATGAAAGGCAGCTTGTAGCGGGCGCAGGCAGAATTGACAAATCCGACATCGTTACCGACGGCAAAACCCGCGACAACAGGATTGTCCTTGGTAAAAATAGCCTTGATTTTCTCGTAAAATTCTGGGAAAGCCGGCTGGCTTTTGAAATATTCTTTTGAATAGCTCAACGAAATGTCACCCTTTCCGCTGAAAAGGTACCAGTCGAATTCACTTTCAGGATTCATGACGATATCTTCTTTTTGAATCACGTTGAAATCATCATCGCAGACGACATAACCTAAAGAACAGATCTTTCCGATTCCGCCCTTGCAGTTTGCGCATTCACAGTCAAAAAATACCATCATGATAAAACTCCGTCCTAGAATTCCACGTCTTCGTCAAAGAGAGGCGTGCTGAAATAGCGTTCGGCCGTATCAGGCAGAACGGTCACGACAGTTTTTCCAGGTCCAAGAGCCTTGGCAAGTTCGAGGGCGGCGGCCACATTGGTTCCGCTTGAAATTCCGCACATAATGCCTTCCTTACGTGCAAGTTCACGGCTTGTTCGGATTGCCTGGCTGTCAGTCACGATGAAAATATCGTCGTAAATTTCCTTATTCAGGATTGCAGGGATAAGACCGTCTCCGATTCCCATCTGAAGGTGCGTTCCGACGCTTCCTCCGCTGAGTATTGCCGCATGAGCAGGTTCAACGGCCCAGATCGTAATGTCAGGATTTTTTGCCTTCAGAGTCTCGCCGATTCCGGTCAGGGTTCCGCCGGTTCCGATTCCAGAACAGAAGCCGTCAATAGGACCTGCAACATCCTCAAGGATTTCAACAGCTGTCTGCTCCCTCTGGATTTCAGGATTTGCAGGATTTTCAAACTGCTGCGGAATATATACGTGAGGATTCATGTGCTGCATCATAAAGGCTTCGTCGATGCATTCCTGGATGCATTTTCCGATGTCGCCGTTATCGTGGATGAGCTTAACTTCAGCACCGTAATGACGAACCAGTTTTCGTCTTTCTTCGCTTACGCTGTCCGGCATGATGATGATAGTCTTGTAACCGCGCACAGCCCCGATAAGAGCAAGTCCGATTCCCTGGTTTCCGCTTGTAGGTTCTACAATGATTGAATTTTTATCGATAAGGCCT
>JAILRX010000187.1 GCA_024697985.1 Treponemataceae bacterium
TTACCAGCACCACGTTCATTGACCGCTTTCTGGCTACGGCCGAGGCGTACCGCATTCCAGTGCTGCTGGTAATCAATAAGATGGACCTCTATGCCGGTGAGGATTTAGAGTACGTGAACTATTTGTCGGCCCTTTACCGACACATCGGCTACCCGGTGTTCCAGGTTTCGGTAAAGACGGGTCTGGGCCTGGCCGAGTTGAAACGCGAGCTGACAGGCAAGACAACATTGCTGTCGGGCAATAGTGGTGTAGGCAAGTCGTCGCTGCTGAATACGCTCATTCCCGATGTGAATACGCGTACGGCCGAGATTAGCGATGTGCACGACCAAGGTATGCATACCACCACCTTCTCCGAAATGTATGTGATGCCCGATGAAGAGGCTTCTGCCTCAGGAGCACCGGCCACTGCCGAGGACACCCTCCACTCTACCTATATCATCGATACACCGGGCATCAAGGGATTTGGCACCATTGAATTTGAAAAAGAGACGGTGAGCCATTATTTTCGCGAGATTTTCAAGATTTCCGACGATTGCCGTTTTAGCAACTGTACGCATACCCACGAGCCGGGCTGTGCAGTGTTGCAGGCGGTGCAGGACCACAGGATTGCCCAGTCGAGATACGATAGCTATTTGAGTATTCTGGACGATGAGGAGGAAGGTAAGTACCGCGAATAATGCAGACTTGGCTTTCTCTCTGCTTTTTAACCCTCTGAACCATGTATAGAAAACTGCTTTTAGCCTTACTGTTTCTGTTGGTCACCAGCTCGCTGATGGCCCGCAGGCGTTCGGCGGTTGAGCGGTTGAATACTGGTAATGCGCTACTCGACAGCTTGGTGATTTCACTGAACCGCCAAGTGAACATGCTGACCGAGCAGAGTATTGACAAGCTTGAAATTTATGCCGATATTGATGCCCAGTCGTGGTGTACCAAAGAGGGGATAGCTACGCGCTGGCTGCCCGATGTGGTACCCTTTTATTCGCATGTAGGCAAGGTGGCGCCTGCCGAAGGTTTTGTGCAAATCAGTTACCAAGAACCATGCGACCTGCTGGTTTCTACGCTGTCGGTTAAGGCCAATTCGCGCCGCCAGGGCAAGAAGATGATGCAGGAGGCCGAAAAGATTCTGCTACCGATTTATGCCATTCACCACATGAACCGACGGGTGGCCGACCGGGTGTATACGCTGCCTTTCTGCAATGATGGACTGGATCTTTATGATTTTGCACTACGCGATACCGTATTACAGTCTGATTCGTTATTGCTGAAAATCTGTTTTTCGCCAAAGAAACAGCACCATGCGTTGGTGGAGGGCTTTGCCTTGGTTAATCCATCGGACAGACGTACCAAAGAGCTGAATATTGCGGGCCGTACCGATTTTGGTCTGATGCACGATACCATTGAGTTTGGCTGGCAGAACGGGCATCATGTGCTGATGCGCAATCGGGCACGTATTGACTATAAGTATGGGAAGGCAGAGGGCCATAATGCGTACCAGATTGAGTACATTTACCGCCAGCTGGAGTGTGAACCGGAGGAAGATGCGGAAAAGCATGAGGACCCGAATACGTACGACCTGACCGATATCTACACACCTGAAAAGACGCTTTACCAATATTATTTTGCTGACTCTACGCGTACCATCCGCCGTAAGAAGACGATGTTCCAGCAGTTACCGCAGCGCATGGTGGGAACATCGGATATCGATGCGTTTGGCACCGATATGCGTGTGTATGGGCCGCTGAACCCGGCGTCATTCGGTTATGATAAGTTTAATGGTATTACGTTGCGCGAACGGGTGCGTTTTTCGCATTTGTGGAGCAATGGCCGTTCGCTAATGATCAGGCCGGAGTTAGGCTATAGCTTTGGTTTGAAGGAGTTCCGCTATAAGTTCGATATGCAGTGGGTGTATGCACCACAGAGGCGTGCAGGTCTGCGGTGGATTGCACAAAATGGCAACAGTGGCTTTTCGTCGAAATTCCGTGAGGTGGTGAATGACCGTTTGGACGAGTATGGCGAACAATTGAAGGAGCATACAAAGCAGACTTGGGAGGAGGGTATTAA
>JAILRX010000258.1 GCA_024697985.1 Treponemataceae bacterium
ACTTTGACGGGAGGAAGTGGTTCTGTTTCAATTTTTGCCAGTACCCTACAAAGTGATCTTCAAACTGCTTTAAAAAAGCATGAATTGAAGCTTTATTATCAGCCTCAGTTTGATTCAATGAATAATTGTATAGGGGCAGAAGCTTTGCTGCGATGGAAGCATCCGGTTTGTGGGAATATTTATCCTCCTTTAGTATGCCAGCTTGCCATGGAAGGGGATTTCCTTGAACTGATGGAACGCTATATTTTTGAAATTGCTTTTAACGATGTTCAGGCTCTGATTGGTAAACTTCCGGAAAATTTCAGGATAAGCGTAAATGTTACCGGTAAGACGATTCAAAATGAAGAATTCCAGGATTTTTTGACAGACCTTATGAACAGATGGCGTCTTCCTGAAAAACTTCTATGCATAGAAATTACCGAACAGGCATCTCTTTGTGTTTCTGACAAATTCATAAGTAAAATTTCTGAACTGAAAAAGTGCGGCTATACTTTTGCAATTGATGATTTTTCTATGGGACACACTTCAATTGCTTATCTTAAGACAAATCTTTTTGATGAAGTTAAACTTGACGGTTCACTTGTCAAAGATATGATGTCTAATGAAAGATGCAAAGACATCATCAATTCAATTGCAATGCTTTCTCAAACTTTGGATTTCCATGTTCTTGCTGAGTATGTTGAAACAAAGGAACAGAGGGAAGCTCTAATGCAGCTTGGCTGCAATCAGTATCAAGGCTATCTTTATTCTCCGGCTATCAGTTTAGAGGCACTTGCAAAAGTCATTCAAGGTAAATAGAATGTTATTATGACATTTTTATAAAATTTGTGAGGTCGAAGATGAGAGGAACTTCCATAGTTGAAAAATACGGATACATGTTTAAAGATTTGCAAAAATTAGGACATGCTGCAGACGTAATTGATTCAACAAATATTTATCAGGAATCCAACAGCGAAACAAGAAAACTTATTGATAATATGGCAGGAGAAAATCTTCTTCCTGGTGCCCACCTTGAAGGTGTTGAAAATATTAAGGAATTTTATCGTCAGGTTAAGGAAGGCAAAAGAGGTTTGATCCTTTGTGAACACTATGGAAATATGGACCTGCCTGTTATCTGCTACCTGCTGGCTCGTGATGCAGGTGAAGAAGGAAAGGCAATCGCAAAAGAAGTTGTTGCCATAGCCGGAATGAAACTTAACGAGGAAAATCCTATAGTTCGTTGCTGGACAGAAGCTTTTACCAGAATCGTAATCTATCCGAGCCGCTCTTTGGCTGCAATTACAGATCCTGAAGAAAAGGCTGCCGAAGACGAAAAAAGCCGAAAAATCAATTTTGCCGCAATGAGGGCAATGGACTCTGTTAAAAAACAGGGAAGACCGATTCTTGTATTCCCTGCAGGAACCCGCTATAGACCTGGAAAACCAGAAACAAAACAGGGCGTTCGTGAGATGGATTCATACCTCCGTCTTTTTGACATAATGATTCTTATCAGTGAAAACGGAAATGTTTTGAGAATTAATCCAGAAAGCCCTAACGACATGCTTTCTGACCGTTTTGTTGAAGATACAGTTATTTTGGGAGCTGGTCCTATAATCGAATGTAAGAAATTCCGAAATGACGTTCTTGCAACCTTGGATGATTATGAAGGTGATAAAAAAATGGTTGTTGTAGGAAAGGTTATGGAAGAACTCCAGAAACTGCATGATAAATACAAGCCAATGTATGAAGAAACCTTCAAGGCTCAGACAGGTCTTGATGCAGATGTAGAACAGTAAATTTCAGAAAAATAAAACTGCAAAAAAAAGGCGGCTTTTTTGAAGAAAACTTCAAATCAGTCGCCATTTTTTTTACTGTCTGATTTCAGCAGCTCTTGCGTGGGCAATCAAACCTTCGGTGTGGCCCAGCGTGCTTGCTGTCTGTGCAGAGTGAGCAACGCCTTTTTTAAGGCTTCCCTTTTCGTCGCGCTCGCATCGAAGAGTCGTAACGGTTTTTAGGAACATCCTTACTGAAAGTCCGCCCGTAAATTTTGCGGCGCAGCTTGTCGGCAAAATGTGGTTCAAGCCTGCGGCGTAGTCGCCAAGAACTTCGGCAGCATCGTGCCCGATGAACAAAGTGCCGTAATTATGTGTTAAAGAAATAAGCTTATCTCGTTTTGCGCCTGCGTCCATTGCAAGTTCAAGGTGTTCCGGCGCTTTGTTGTTGGCAACCCATGCTGCCTTTTTGAGTTGGGCATCAAGAGAATCTGCGCCGTCTACGACGATGATTAAACCGTTGTTGTCAATCGATGAACGTGCAGTCTTAACTGTCGGAAGGACTACAAGCTGCTTTTCGATTTGGTCCGAAACTTTCTGAGCAAATTCTCTACTGAAAGTAACAAGCACGCTCTGTGCATCCACGTCGTGCTCGGCCTGAGCCAGCATGTCGGCTGCAACCCAGGCAGGATTTGCACTTTCGTCTGCTATGATAAAGGCTTCTGTCGGGCCTGCAACCAGGTCGATTCCAACTTCACCAAAAACTGTTCTTTTTGCTTCTGTTACGAATTTATTTCCTGGTCCTGCGATAACGTCAACTTTAGGAATGCTTTCTGTTCCGTAGGCCATGGCTGCGATTGCCTGGGCGCCGCCGAGCGCAAAGACTCGGTCGATTCCACAGATATAGGCTGCCGCCATGATTCCTTCGTCAGCATAAGGTTTGCTTGCATCCGTCTTGCCGTCAACTTCTGTTGGGTGCGGCATTGCAGGAGTGCAAAGAATCGTTTCCTGGCAAGGAGCGGCTTTTGCAGGGCTTGCGCACATTACAAGGCTGCTCAAAAGAGGGAATCGACCGGCGGGTACGTAAAGGCCGGCTCTCTTTACTGGAATTGTTTTCTGGCCGGTAAAAAGGCCTTCTTCAAGTTCTGTTTCAAAGTCGGTAAAACATTCCCTCTGCTTTTTTGCAAAAGTGTAGGCAAGTTTATATGAGTGTTCGATTGCAGCGTAAAGTTCAGGTTTTTCTGCCTTCATCTTTTCGGCTG
>JAILRX010000271.1 GCA_024697985.1 Treponemataceae bacterium
GGATCGTAGCTTACGTAACAAGGCTCACAGATGATAAGCTCATCACCTGGATTCAAAATCGCACGCAAAACCAAATCCAAACCTTCACTTGCGCCGACTGTAGGCAAAATTTCAGTTTTTGGATCGTAATACAGATTGTATCGTTCAAGGTATTTGCAAATTTCTTCCCTGAGTTCGATCAAACCCCAGTTTGATGTGTATGAAGTATGCCCTTTTTCAAGGTGATAGAAAGCTTCTTCGCGGATAACCCATGGAGTTGCAAAGTCAGGCTCGCCGACACCGAGCGAAATAATATCGTCATGTCCAATGCAGAGTTCAAAAAACCTTCGGATTCCAGAAGGCTGGATCTCTGTAATCTTGGAACTGAATTTATCTTTTCTGTTATTCAAAATAAAAATCCCTTATTCAAAAATTTAATCAGTCAAACTACGCCTGCAAGCCTTCGCGTCTGTCTTTTTCATCCTGAACGTAAAGCACGTCGTTTTCTTTGTATGTCTTCAAAATGAAAGTCGTTTTCGTAGAACGAACGCCTTCCAATGTCGAAAGTTTTTCACTTACAAACAAAGCAACTTCCTTCAAGTTTGATCCTTCGATTACAACTTTCAAATCGTAACCGCCGCTCATCAGATAAAGTGATTTTACCTGTGGGAAACGATAAATTCGATCTGCAATCGCATCAAAACCATGTTCTCGCTGTGGCTGAACCTGAATCTGAATTTCGGCCTGAACCTTGTCCTTGTTGGCTTCGTCCTTTTCTGGATTTACGATGGCGGCGTACTTCAAAATGATGCCGTCATCTTCAAGTTTCTGCATGATTCGCTGAACTTCTTCTTCAGTCTTTTTTGTCATGATTGCTATTTCTTTTACGCTGAGTCGCGCATTATCTTTTAATAAATTTAAAATTTCTTCCATTTTGGTCCCCTAAAAATTTAGCCCGTGCTTATTTTTGTCCGCGCAAGTCTAAGCAACGCAAGACTGCGCCCGCGTTCATTTTTTCCGCGCTTATTTTTGTCCGCGGCTCTTACAGTCCGGTTCCTTCATCAATACCCATACTGATATTGAAACACTGAACCGCAGCTCCCGACGCACCCTTTCCAAGATTGTCGAATCGGGAAGTTACCGTGATTCTTTCGTCATTACCATAAACGATAATCTGCATGTTGTTCGTTCCTGCCATCGGATTTGAAGCGATGAAAGGTTCGCTCAAAATATCAGAACCCATAAATTCAGCTACCTTTACGAAGCGGCTTCCCTCGTAGTGCTTTTTATACATTTTTGTAAGAGCTTCTCCAGCCTGAGTTCTATCCGCAGAACCAAAAGCTGCAAATGCATCGGTTCCAATCATATCCATCAGTCTTGTGTGAAGCGGAATTGAAACTGCCATTCCTGCAAAATAGTCACAAACGTATGGATTGAAAACTGGCTTGAAGTCCAGTCCGCTGATTTTCATCATTTCAGGAAGATGTTTGTGCTCCTGTGTCAAAGCATAAAGTCGAGGGCTGTCAAATTCAGCACTTCGATTAGGATCTTCATACTGTGCTATGCCTTTTTTTCCAGCTCCACTGTAACCGCTTACAGCATGGCAACATACAGGATAGCATGGATCGATAAAGCCAAATTTCACAAGCGGATAGACAATCGAAGCAAATCCACTTGCATAGCATCCTGGAACTGCAATTCGCTTACTGGTCTGGATTTTTGCACGATATTCTGCAGAAAGCTCCGGGAAACCATAAGCCCAGTCTGGATTTGTTCTGTGTGCCGTCGAAGCATCAATGATTACTGTGTCAGGATTTTCACAAAGGCTTACAGCCTCGATCGCGGCTGCATCTGGCAAACAAAGGAATGTGTAATCAGATTCGTTGATAAGTCGTTTTCGTTCTGCTGAATCTTTTCGTTTTTCTTCATCAATTGAAAGAATTTCGATGTCGGTTCGATTCCCAAGACGTTCAAAAATTTTAAGGCCCGTTGTTCCTTCTCGGCCATCAATAAAAATTTTCTTCTTTGCCATTTTTTCCACCTGGAGTTGATTTGTTTTATTCTACTAAAAATTTGCAATCAATAACAGTATCAGCCTTTTGTCGAACGCAAACTGCCATCATATAGCCTTCGTCCAGTTTGTCCAAAAGGATTTTTCCTATATATCGATTACTTTGATTATCGTCAAATTGATAGTCATATTTTATATATATTTCGCCGTTTTCAGATGACTGTGCTGATTGCGCGCCCAGCACGATTTCTGCACGAAAACCTGACATCGGCAATTTGCCTGCCAACCCCGAAGCCTTCAAAAAAGCCTCTTTTGCGCACCAGATTTCATAGAAACGCAAAATGTCATCTTTTACCCAATCTGATTCTTCTGACGTAAAAAAACGTGCGGCAAGTTTTTCCAATGTGTCATGTTTTTCAAAATCCATCTTTTCGATATCGATTCCGACAGGATTTTCTGACACGACTGAACAGCCATAATCACCTGAATGTGACAGACTGAAATACGGATTGATGTCATATTTATTTTTTAAATCTGAAAGCGTTTTGTCAGCGAAAAGTGGACATCCGGATTTGTCATGTTTTATATCCAAAGGATATGTCATATTTGGATATAATTTTGTCATAATTTGATTTAAGCTATATTCTGACGCAAGACTTAATCTGACATTTTTGTCTGAATTTTTACCGGATATCCTGACAGAATAATCCTGACGTGCCTTTGACACGCCATCAAATAAGACATTTATTTCATATTTTCTAATATCTGTCAGATTTATTATCATATTTTAGTTTCGGAAACTATGAATTGGTGCTCGCGCGAAATTTTTATTCCTTGTATATTTGAATAGAATAAAAATTTCACGTGCTCCGATACATTCTCACTAATTTCTAAAAGAATGTATTGGCGCTGGAATTCTTCCGCCTCGGTTGATGAAGTCTGCACAGCTGAATCGGTTTACGCTCATGATTGGCGCACCACCAAGCAATCCGCCGAATTCTGCCCATTCACCTTCTTTCTTGCCGATTACAGGAATAAGTCGAACAGCCGTCGTCTTGTTGTTTACCATACCGATGGCAAATTCATCAGCCATAATTCCGCTCAAAGTTGTTGCCGAAGTGTCGCCTGGTACAGCAATCATATCAAGACCAACCGAACAAACCGTCGTCATTGCCTCGAGTTTTTCAAGCGTGATGGAGCCCTGTTTTACGGCATTGATCATACCTTCGTCTTCACTGACCGGAATGAAAGCGCCGCTAAGACCGCCGACATTTGTCGAAGCCATAACTCCACCTTTTTTAACCATATCTGTAAGCATTGCAAGAGCGGCTGTCGTTCCTGGACATCCGGCTCCTTCAAGGCCGCATTCTTCAAGAATTCGTGCAACACTGTCACCAACAGCAGGCGTCGGCGCAAGACTCAAATCTAGGATACCGAAATCAACTCCCAGTCGTGAAGCCGCTTCGCTACCAACCAGCTGGCCCATTCGTGTAATCTTGAAGGCCATCTTCTTGATACCATCAGCAAGCACGTTGATAGGCTGTCCCTTGTATTCGCGGGCAGCAGCCAAAATTACGCCAGGTCCTGAAACACCAACGTTGATTACGCAGTCTCCCTCTCCCGGTCCGTGGAAAGCGCCGGCCATAAACGGATTGTCCTCAGG